>JAAYZO010000109.1 GCA_012514865.1 Lentisphaerota bacterium
CGTAGGTCAGCCTGACGTCGGTCTGTTCGCTGGCCGGGTCGGCCGTGACGCAGAGGTGGAAGCCCCGCAGCTCGGCCACGCCGGCCCACGCCGAGGGCGGCTGCTCGGTCGTGAAGCCCGCCGGCGCCGGCGCCACCGCCACCACGTCCGGAATCGGGGTGACGCTCACGCTCGCCAGACCAATCTCGTAAGACGACGCCCGGCCGCCCAGGACGGCCTGGATCGATGCCGCCCCCGCCGGAACCGACAGGACGACCTCGCGCGTCGTCCACGCAGACGCATCCGGGAAGTTCACCGCCTTGACCCCGGCGCTGCCATTGCCGCCGCCCTCGCGGTTGAAGTTGGCGGTCAGCGCCAGGTTGGCACCCGGCGTCGTGCGGTAGGTCAGCGCCAGCGCCAGCGACCGCGTCTCCGGCGGCAGTATGATGGAGAAGTAGGCGCTGAGACGCTCGATATCGGCGGTCTTGCGCAGGAGGTGGCCCTCGGGGCCATGCTCCAGCGACGCCGCCTGCGTGCCCGGCCACACCGTCAGGCGATGGCGATCACGGAAGTCGTAGACCATCGGCTCTGCACAACGCACGGCCAGCGCAGCCAGAAGAACCCCGAAAACAACACGACGGCACGACATGAGAGACCCTTTCCTATAGCCGGGTCGCCGACGCAGAGCCCGGTCAGAACACCGCGAAACGTCGCCTGCAGCGCCTCTCCCGTCAGAGTGCCGGCCTCGGCCGGAAGGGTGCCGCGCGCCTTCAGGCCGCGGCGACATCCAGAGTCGCGCCGGGCTGAAGCCACGGCGCACGCCTCCGCGTTCAGGGCCTGGCGGCGGGCAGCTCACGCACGAAGATATTCCTGAACCACAGCGTGTTGCCGTGGTTCTGCAGCTCGATCTGGCCACTCGGGAAGATCGGCAGGGCGCGGTTCCAGTAGTTCTCCATGACGACCTGGTCGACCACCGTGACGCCGTTCAGGACCACGGTCACTTTCTCGCCAACCATGCGGATGAAGAACCGGTTCCACTCACCGACCGGGTTGTCGGCGCACTCGCTCGGGTCACTCGGGTTCTTCTTGTTGTTGTAGAGCCCGCCCGAGCCCTGCGGCCAGCGTGCCGTGTCCCAGATCTGCACCTGCGGCGAGCCGCGCAGGTAGATGCCGCTGTCACCGCCCGGCTTGATCTTCCAGTCGACGTAGAGCTCGACATCGGCGTAGTCGCGGGCCGTGCACAGGCTGCGGCCCTTGCCGCTGAACACCAGCGTGCCGTCCTCGACCGTCCAGCCCGCCCGCATGACGGCGTCCGCCTCCTCCTGCAGCCGGCGCAGCTCCTCGGCCGGCAGCGCGGCGCGCTTCTCGGGGTTGTCGACCTTGACCAGGCCCTTCCAGCCGGCGAGGTCCTTGCCGTTGAACAGGGCCGTAAAGCCCTCCGGCGGGACGTTGTGCGGGCCGGCGCTGTACGGCGGCAGGGGCCTGATGCGGATGTTCCTGAACTCGACGCGGGCGCCGTGGCCCAGCCAGCCGAGGTGGCCGGTGCGACGCCGCAGCCCCGGGTGCTTCGCCAGGCCCTGACCGTCGGCGGTCTCGGTCAGGGCATCGACGTCGGCATCGACGATGGTCTGGCCGTTGACGATCACCGTGATGCGCCCGCCCACGGCGCGGACCTCCTGCTGATTCCACTCGCCGCACGGCTTCAGCGCCCCGGTCCTGGCCGGCACGCAGCCGTAGATCGAGCCGTGCGTCTGCCATGGCTTCAGCTCGTAGCCGTGCGCCTCCTTGTAGCCCTCGTTGTCAATAATCTGCAGCTCCATGCCGGCGTAGGCCGGATTGCCCCGCGCCGGGGAGCGTATGGCCAGGCCGTTGTTGGCGCCCTTCGGCATGCGTACATCGAAGCGCAGCACGAAGTCGCTGAAGCGGTGCATGGTCAGCAGCATGCCGCCGCCCTTCTCCTTGCACACCAGGATGCCATCCTCGACGCCATAGCCCTGCGTGGAGCCCATCCAGCCGGTGAGGTCCTTGCCGTTGAACAGGCTGATGAAGCCCTCCGCATCCGCCTCGGGCAACGGCGGCGCCTGGATCGGCGGCGCCTTGGCCACCGGCGGCGCCGCTGGCTCGCCCGTCGCAAAGACCGCCGGCACCTGACCCGCCGCGTACACCTCCAGCTCGACCACATGCACCGCCTCGTTGACGCTGTTCTTCAGAATCGCCAGACGGACATGCCGCGCCCGCACCGCCTTGAAGCGATGCACCACGCCCTGCTCCGTCGCCACCCGCGTGTTCGCCGAGTTGTCCGCCACCACCACCCAGGACTGCCCGTCCAGCGAGGCCTCAACCCGGTACTGGTACGAGCGCCGGCCGTCCCAGTAGAAGACCACGCGCACCGCCTCGATGCTCACCTCCTGCTGGAGATCGACCTCGAGGCGGCTCGGCCACGCGGCGCCGAACCAGGCGTCCTGACGCGTGATCTTGCCATCGATCGCCCGCGACGGCGCCTTGTCGCCCTGCTGCGCACAGGACGTCGTCACCGGCTTGCCCAGAGCGAGGTTGGCACCACCGACGACCGGAAAGGCCTCCAGATGCGCCCTGGCGCGCTCGACCAGCGCCGGCGTCTGAGACGCGTCGCGCACCCGGACCAGGGCAGCGTAGGCCGCCGGCGACAGCAGGCCGGGATCCTTGTCGGTACGCGGACAGCACACCGCCACCACGGCCGCCGCGGCCTCTTCGCGGACGTCCTCCAGGTCGAGGCCCTTGACGATGCTGGCCAGGGCCGCGTCGTCACGCACCGTCCCGAGGCCGCTGAGGACCAGCCGGCGCTCGTCGGCGGTGGCCGCCAGGGCCCAGGCCTGGCCCAGGAGGGCCGCCGTCTCGGCCGCCGGACGGCGCGTCGGCAGGGTCACCGCGCGGACATAGCCGCGCAGGGCCAGGACGCGCGTGCGCGGGTCGGCCGTGCCCCGGGCCAGCCCGATCAGCGGCGCGGCCGCCGCGTCGTCAGGCCACTCGCCGAGGGCCTTGACCGCCGCCAGGCGGACGGCCTCGTCGGGGCTCGCGGTGTCGGCCACGACCACCGCCAGGGCTTCCGCGCCGCCCAGCGTGGCGGCGAGCCCCAGCAGGCCCACACGGGCCTCGCCCGAGGCGGCCTTCAGAGCCGCCACCACCGGCGCCGCGGCGGCGGGCTGGCGGCGGCAGATTGCCGTGAGAGCCCGCTGCGCGGCACGACGCTCGGCCGCAGCCTGGGTCGCCAGAGTGAACTCGAGCACCGCCGGCACCTCATCAGCGCTGCCCAGGGTCTCCAGAGTCTTGAGAACAGCCAGGCGCACCGACGCCTCGCCATCGCCAAGCAGGGCCAGGACCGCCGGCGCCTGCTCAGACGCCTGACGACTCGCCAGAAGCTCGAGCAGCGCCGCCTTGCCCGCCGGCGTGGCCTTGCCCAGCGCCGCCGCGGCCGCCGACGGCAACTCGGCACCACCGGCCCAGGTCAGCAATGCACGGCCGGCCGCGACATCCTCCGCCGAACCCGTCGCCACGATGTCCACCAGGGGCGTCATCGCGACGTCGGGAGCGCCGTGGACGAAGGCCTTCATGGCCGCGGCACGAACCCCGGCATCGGCATCCGCGAGCATCTGCCGCAGGACCGGCAGGGCGGCGCGGTCCTGGCGCCGGCCAAGCATGGCCACCAGCGCCGCCCGCGCCGCCGGGGGCTCCATCCGCGGCAACGCCGCACACCAGGCCGCGGTCACGGCCTGCCCCGGCAGGGCCTGGCCCAGACGCAACGCCATCTCCCGGCGCGGTACGTCCGCACCAGCGGCCGCTGCGATCAGGTCGTCCAGAGCCCCGACGCCCAGGAGGTCGACCCGCAGCGAGAGCGCCGGCAGGGCCCCCTCGGGGAGGCCCGCGAGGGCCTTCTGCAAGGCCAGGGCCTCCGCCGGCCGGCCGGCCGCGTGCAGGCGCTGCGCCAGGAGAACTGCGGCACGGATGCCCAGACGGCGCTCGGTCGGGTCCGCCGATGAGGCCGCCGCGAGGATGGCCTCCGAGGCGGCCGCGGCGCCGCAGTCGGCCGATGCCAGCAGGGCCGCCTGACGGATGCTCGGGTCGGCCGCGCCGAGGTGGGCAACGATGGCCGGAATCGCCTCGACATCGCGCAGGCTGCCCAGGGCATGGACCAGCGGCAGAGCGACCCCCGGCGGCGCGCCGGCGAGGGCCTGGCGCAATGCCGCACGGGCCGCCGGAGTGCCGATCTGGCACAGGGCCCGCACCGCCGGATCGCCGAGACGCGCGTCCGATAGACGCGCTGCCAGGGCCGGGACCGCCTCGTCACGACCGACGAGCTGGAGCTGGGCGATGACGAACGACAGGAGCTCGGCGTCGCCGGGAGACGCCAGGGCCTCGAGGAGCACCCCGGCGAGCATGGCGCGCTGGGCCTCGTGGGCGCCATCGCCGACCCTCAGGGCCAAGCCGTGCAGTGCCGAGCGCACCCCGGCGTCCTCGCCCTGCCCCGGAACACGCAGCCCGGCCACCAGCTCGCGCAACGCCGGGGCGCCGCGCGCCATCAGCACCTCGAGGATCCGCCCGCCGTCAGCCGGCTTGGCCCAGACCAGCTCCGACGCCAAGGCCGCCACCGAAGGCTCTGCCGCCGCAGGCGCCGGAACCGCCGTAGACGGCAACGACGACGCAACCGGCGGTGCGACCACCGCTGACGACGGCTCCAATGGAGTCACGGCCGGGCGTGGACCCGAATAGCACCCCGCCAACGCCAGCGCGCACGCCAAAGGGACCCAACGCCTTCCTGCATCCATGACCCGGCTCCCGCCATCACCCGACCCAAACCGCTGACCCGAACCGGCCCTCAGACCAGACGCCACGGCGCCCGCATCGGCTGGTGCACCAGGCGGTTGGCCGCGTCGTCGTTGATGAATTCCAGCGCCACCGGGTCGAAATGCAGCTTGCGCCCCGTGCGAATGGCCGCGTTCGCCAGATGCACCAGGATGTTGCTGCGGTTGCCGTTGACTTCGTTCAGACCGAACTTCTGGCGCGTCCGCATCGACACCGTGAAATCGCTGATCATGGGCTCGGGGTCGGGCAGGCTCTTGACCAGCTCCGCCAGCTCCGGCGGGTCGGTCCGGAAGCCCGGGTAGACCTTGCCCTTCGGACCCTCGATGTACGGCCGCCCGGCCGTCTCCTCGTCGCCCCACTCGCAGGACTCCAGGATCAGGGTGCAGCCGTCGGCGTACTTCATCCAGACGCGCCCCCACAGGCCGACCGCGTCCTCGTGCTGCGGCCAGGGCGCCAGGGCCTCGACCTCGACCGGGCTGGTGTCGTCCTTGTCCAGGATGTACTGCACCGGGTCGAGGTAGTGCTGGCCCATGTCCGCCAGGCCGCCGCCGTCGTAGTCCCAGTAGCCGCGGAAACTGCCGTGGGTGCGGTGACGGAAGTAGGGCTTGAACGGCGCCGGACCCAGCCAGCGGTCGTAATCCAGCTCCGGCGGCACCGGCTCCAACGGCATGTTGATCTTCCCCGACCACTGACTGGTCTTCCAGTGGAAGCCCGTGTGGCGGCTGACGCGGACCGTCAGCGGCCAGCCCAGAGCGCCGCTCATGACCAGCTTCTTCAGCGGCTTGACGGTGGTGCCGAGGCCGTAGAAGGTGTTCTGCAGGCGGAACCAGGTATTGAGGCGGAAGACGCGGCCGTTGCGGCGCACGGCGTCGATGACTGCCTGGCCCTCGTCGATGGTGCGCGTCATCGGCTTCTCGGCCCAGACATCGCAGCCTGCATCCAGGGCGGCGACATTCTGCAGGGCGTGCCAGTGCGGCGGCGTGACCACGTGGCAGCAGTCGATGTCCTCGCTGGCGAGCATCTCACGGAAGTCGCGGTAGGCCTTGCAGTCGGGGCCGCCCCGGGCCTGGGCCGCCGCCAGGCGCTTGGCGTCGACGTCGCAGACCGCCACCAGCTTCGCCTGCGGATCGGCCAGGATGATGCCGATGTGGCCATTGCCCATGCCGCCGCAGCCGATCACCGCGTGGTTGATGCGGTCGTTCGCCGCTGGCTTGCCCTCGGCACCGAGAACGCTGCCGGGGAGGATGCTCACCGCCGCACCGGCCATGGCGGCCTGCCCAAGAAAACGTCGACGTGACATGATCATGCTGCCTTTGGTCATAACGGCTTCCCTCACCAGGCGCGGCCACCGCAGGCCGGCCACAGCGGCCCTGCGACCGCCTGGAGACCCCCGGAGTATAGCACCCACCCCAGGGGCCGCAACCGCGCCGGCGGCACCCGCAAGGCTGTTTGAAAGTCCGGTTCTGGCACCCCTCCAGGGTGCATTGCGTGCCATCCGCGTTTCCGGGGGTCGGGCTGCGCGCGACCCCCGGCTACGATCTGGCACCCCTCCAGGGTGACCGAGTGAGCGCCGCCGCGATCTTCAAACAGCCCTGCGGCACCTGTCGGATCAGGGCTTCTTCGGCTTGATGAAGAGCACCTCGGCGTACTGGATCCACCCGGAGCGCAGGTCCACCCGGAACCAGCCATCGCCGTTCATCTCGTGGAAGAGCGTCGGCGAGCGCTTGCCGAACTCGGCCAGGTCGTGCTGCGCCCAGGTCTTCCCGCCGTCCAGAGAGATGATGAACCCGGTGTTCATCGGCGAGGCCGGCGCACAGTGCGACGCCAGAATCACCTGGTCCTGGATGAGCATGGCGCCCGACTCGACATCGGGGTTGAACAGCAGGGTGTGCTTCTCGGGCCTGCCGATGTCCGCCGGCGCGCAGCGGAAAATGCCGCGGTCGTAGGGCTTCGGGCCATTCGAGTCGCTGATCCAGTAGAGCTGGTTGTCGACGAAGGTGATGCCGCCGGCCTTGTAGCGCGAGTTGAGGTGGTCGGAGATGATCACCCGCCAGTCCCAGCGGTCCTTGGCGGCGTCGTAGGTGCCGCGCAGCCAGTGGCACTCGAAGCCCTCGGGGCGGTCGCCGTCGCCGGTGCAGGCGTAGAAGGCATCCTCGGCCGGGTTGTACGCCACCGTGTGGATGTGCCGGGCGATCACCGGGTTGTCCGGATTGCCCAGGAGCTGGCCCTCGGCCCGGCCGCCGCCCTCGGAGCCGTCGTCGCGGAAGTACGGATTCCGCCCGAAGGCGTAGGCGATCTTCACCGTGCGGCCGCCGTCGACCGAGTAGTAGATGTTCACCGGCGTGGCGCCGCCCATGACGTTGCAGTAGTTCCCCCACACCACCATCTCGCGGCCGTTCACCATCCACGAGTTGGTCCCGGAGAGGGTGTGGAAGTACCACCCCGGCCGGGCCGGATTCGCCGGCGTGTGCGTGACGTACGGCGAGCCGTCGGGGTTCAGGAGCGGTACCGGCTGGATGCTCCGCAGGTTGTCCGTGCTGACGTACAGCTTCGCACCGGTACCGAACAGGACATTGCCATTGCGCAGGATGTGGCTGTAGCTGATCTGGCGCGCCTCGGCGAAGGCGGCGCGGTGCGCCCAGGTGGCGCCGTTGTCCTCGGAGAGGAAGACCTCGCCATCGCCAAAGGCGAAGGCCTTGTTGTCACGCTGCGAGGCGATGTACGGCCCGGCCGGCTGCAGACGGTACCAGAAATGCTCGGTCTCGCCAATCCGCGGTTCTGTGGTCATCGAGTCACGCCTTTCCTGCCTGACATCCACGACAGCTCACGGCCCCGACAGCCCCAGCCGCCAAAGGCCGCTCCCCCGTGAAGATACCCGCCGCCGCACCAAGGGCAAGCCCCCGCACCCAAACGCCCAGGACCGCGCAGACCTGTCAGACCGGTCAGACTTGTCCGACGGCCCCGGCGCCTCACGCTCTCTTGCGCCGACACCGGGCCGCGGCTATGGTCATCCGGTAGAGTTGAGGATGGCCCCCCCGGCGCGCCGGGCGCGGGCAGAGCGGAGGTGGGCGCCACGAGCCGAGTGGCGCTCCCCCGGGCGCGGTTGGCGCCCGGGAGTTCCACGAACGGCGCCGCGGACGGCGCCGGTGGTCGCGCTCGGCTCGCGCGACCTACGTGCTCCGCGCCGGGGATTTGCCTGTAGCGCCCCCCAAACGGTGAATTGCTTCCGCTAGGGTCGTGGAGGTGCCATGATACGTATCTGTCTGGCCTGGTTCTGTCTGGTGGTCGCGGCGCTCGCCGCCTGCGCCGGTACCGCGCCGGCCGGCGCGCGCCCGCGGCCGAATGACCTGCAGAGCCTGACGGTCTACTACGAAAACGACCTCTTCACCGACACCGACCGCTACTACACCAGCGGCGTGCGGCTCTCGTGGCTGTCGCAAGACCTGGAAGCGAAGGACGTCCCCGCCTGGGCCCACGCCACCAGCGACCGCTTGCCCTGGCTGCGACGCGACGGCTGGACCAACAACCTCGGCCTGGCCCTCGGACAGTGCATCTACACGCCCGAGAAGACTGCGCGCGAGGTCCCCGACCCCAAGGACCGGCCCTACGCCGGATGGCTCTACGGCAGCGTCGCCCTGCACCACAAGAACGCGACCCGCCTGCACATGCTGGAACTGACCCTCGGCATCGTCGGGCCGGAAGCCCTCGGCGAGGTCGCTCAGAATGGCGTCCACGACGTGCGCCACCTGCGCAAAGCCAAGGGCTGGGACCACCAGCTCGGCACCGAGCCCGGCCTGATGCTCACCTACGACTACCGTCAGCGCCTCGGCACCATCGGCGACCCGGACGGCGTCGCGGCCGACCTCCTCTCGAGCCTCCGGCTCAACGCCGGCAATGTCCTCACCGCGGCCACCGCCGGCGTCACCGGCCGCATCGGCTGGAACCTCCCCCGGGACTTCCACGGGAGCCGTATCCACGCCTCGGGCTACGCCACACCGCCGGCCGACGCTGACACGATCGCGACAGGACGGAGTTTCAGCCTGTTCCTCTACGCCACCGCCGAGGGCAGCGCCGTGGCGCATAACCTCTTCCTCGATGGCAATACCTTCCGCGACAGCCCGTCGGTCGACCGCCAGCCCTGGGTCGGCGGCGGCGAACTCGGCGCCGGGTGCTCCTGGAGCCGCTACCGCCTCACCTACTCCCACGTCGTCCGATCAAAGGAGTTCCATACCCAGGACGGCGCCCAGCAGTATGGCTCGATCTGCCTGTCGGTCTCGTTCTGACCCGCCGCCATGCCGACCGACGGTCGGGACTCGACTCGTCACGGCGCCGGCTGGGCCGTACCCCGCGAGAGACGGGTCTGAATGACGCCGGCCTCGTCGAACCACAGCGGGTCCATCGCCAGAAAGCGGTCCCAGTCGGTCTTGGCGGTGTTCTTCTGGTGGTAGATCATCCAGAGACGCCCGTCCGGACCGGGTACCGTGCAGTGATGACCCGGCCCGAAGATGCCATCGCCGCGCTGCGCGATCGGGTTGCCATCGTAACGCGCAAATGGCCCCAGGGGTGACGCGGCCGTGGCGTAGCCAATGGCGTAGTCGGCACCCATGGCGCCACTCCCGGAGTACATCAGGTAGTAACTGCCGCGATGCTTCAGCATCCAGGGCCCTTCGGTGACATGCCCATCGCGCTTCTCCCACGGCGCGGTCGGACGGAGGACCTCGCACGGCTCGCCCGCCGGCGTCAGCGGATCGGCCATCGGCTGCACCGTGATCCGGAAGCCCGGCACCAGGACGTAGTAGAGGTACAGCGCGCCGTCGTCATCCCTGAAGAGATGGCCGTCAATCGCGCCGCGCACCAGCACCCCACGATCCACGAAGGGCCCCAGGGGATGATCGGCAACCGCAACCCCGACCAGCTTCGCGAAGGGCTTCGCCGTGGCGGGTGCCGCCGGGTCGTCGACGGTGTAGTACAGGTAGACCTTGCCGTCGCCATGGGCATGATGGAAGACGTCCGGAGCCCAGACGCCGCCACGGGCGTCGGTGTAGCACTTCGGACGGCGCTCCCAGTGCACCAGGTCATCCGAGATGAAGACGTCGTAGCCTTTGCAGTCGGTGGTCGGATAGAGGTAATAGCGACCCTCATAGAGCAGCACGGTCGGATCAGCCGCGCCGCGGCAGTCGATGAACGGATTGCTGTAGGTGCGCTGCCCCGACGTCGCCAGGCCGGCCGGCGCGGGCGCAGCACCACCACCCGGCGCCGCCGCGGGCACCGCGGTGGGCTCATCCCCAAGACTGGCCAGAGAGGCCATCAGCCCAAGGGCACAGAGGCCATCCCGCCAGGGCACAGCGCACCCCGTCGACCGACCCCAGCCCAGGCCCCGAACGAACCCCCACGCTGCATCCATGGCGCCCTGCCCCCGGCACGCACCGGCACCCCGCTCGGCCGTGCCCAATCAGCATAGCCCGCCCCAAGCGCCCCGCCAAACCGCCCGCACGGAGGCACAGGGCTGTCCGAACGTCCGGTTCTGGCACCCCTCCAGGGTGCATGGCGTGCACTCCGCGGTTCCGGGGGTCGTACTCCGCACGACCCCCGGCTACGATCTTGCACCCCTCCGGGGTGACCGAGA
>JAAYZO010000878.1 GCA_012514865.1 Lentisphaerota bacterium
CGCCGCATCGAGGCCGCCCACCCACGCACGACCGACGACCTCAACCCGCTCTGGTACGGGTACCGGAACACGTCTCCAACGCATTACTGCCCATCACGCTACAGGACTGTCAACCTGCACTCGATCTGGTACCGAGGCACGGTCGAGTTCAGGGTCTTCGAGGCCACTTTGCACGCCGGGAAGGTCAAGGCCTACATCCAGTTCTGCCTGGCCATCGCCGCCAGGGCTCTGAACGCGCGCGCCGCGTCCAGCAAGAAGCGCGAGTTCAACGCCACGAGCGCCAAGTACGACTTCCGCTGCTGGCTCCTGCGCCTCGGGCTGATCGGCGAGGAGTTCCGGACCGCCCGCCTGCACCTGATGGCCAACATGCCGGGCAGCGCCGCCTGGAAGAACGGGCGCCCGCAGGCCGCCGCCCCCGCCGGGGCTGCCGCCGCCGGCGCCTGAACCGCAGCACCGGGCGGCCGGGCCGGGGACCACCCCCGGCCCGCAGGCGACGCCCGATGAAGACCGCGATGAACCTCGGGAAAGAGACGCAGGACAATCGTAGAGCTTTGCTCTGCAACGCCTTGGAATGTGCCGGCACCGGAGCGAATGTGTCTGTGCAGCAGGGAGAACGACGATGGCAACCAAGACCACCAAGACCGCCCGCGAAACGACCGCCGCCACCCGCGCGATCCTGGCCGGGATCGCCGCCGAGGCCGGCATCGAGACCCTGGAGACGCGCAGGAGCGACAGCCTGGACTTCCACGACCTGGCTGTGTGGACGCTCCGCGAGATGCTCGAGAAGGCCTACGCCGCCGGCCGGGCCGCCAGGTGACGAGGTCGGATGCCGCCCCCCCGGGAGAACCATGATGAAGTACGCGATCCGCATCGCCGACAGAACCGAGACCAGGACCGTCGACCGCCTCGGGCGGACGGACCTCCAGTTCCCCTACGACAACCTGACCAAGGCCAGGGACGCCATGCGGGTCTTCCGCGGCAGACCGGCCTTCGCCGGTAAGGCCCTCTCCCTGGTGCGTGTGAAGCGCAATCGGGTACTCGAGGGCTGAACGCCAGCCAGGAGACCACCGATGGACGCCACCGGAATCCGAGACGAGATCGCCAGGCTGGAGGAGGCAGGCCGCGCCTGCACGACCGAGCGCGATGCGCACCGCATCGACATCGGGATCGAGCGCCTGGAGGCGGAACTGGCCGCCCTGGCGCCCGCAGCGCACCACGCCGCCCGAAGGAGACCGACCATGGGCCCCAAGTGTATGCAGGCCACCCGCGCCCGGACCGGAGATAAGCTCCTGGACCTGGTCGCGCGGCTCCGCAGTCCGCAGGCCGCCACGGACCCCGTCGACGAGCGCCGCGAGATCGTCCGCGCCGCCGAGGTCCTGGAGACGCTCGCGCAGGACCTGCGCAACGCCGCCGACCCGAACATCGAGTGAGACCGACCCGGAGCCGTCGGGCCGTCCGGCAGGAGGACGAGGCCGACATGACAGCGAAGGAAGCGAGCGAGATCATCCGCACCAGGGCCAGGGGCGAACTGGCCGAGGAGCTGCGCTGCCGCGTCACCGAGGTCGAGCGCGATCCGGCCGACTGGCCCGACGGATACAGCTGGCTCGACGCCCTGGAGGACGTGGACGGGACCGACTTCGGCCAGCTGCCGGCC
>JAAYZO010000879.1 GCA_012514865.1 Lentisphaerota bacterium
CGAAGATCAATCCAGGCGCGCCGGCGCCCTACACCGGCACGATCCAGTCGACCAAGCTCTACACCATCACCGACGCCCCTGGCGGCATCCGCGGCCGCCTGACCGACGCGCCCTCGGAGGTGCTGGGGATCTTCGCCGTCTCGCGCGAGAAGCTCAAGACGACCCAGACCACGAAGCTGCTGGAGGGCGGCACGCGCAGCGAGGCCAAGTACCGCATCGCCGTGCATCTCGCGCACCTCAGCCCGGACAACAGTTTCAGCTTCAGCGGCCTGCAGCCCGGCATCTACGATCTCTTCGTCCTGCTGGAGCACGACTACTATACCGGTATCGTGCTCAACCGCCGGCCCAACGCGCTCACGCCGGCCGACATTCAAACGATCGAGGAGAAACTGAAGGTCTCCAACCCCTACTTCAACGAGAAGCACATCGCGCGCCTCTCGGGCGCCACCGGCCACGCCGCCAAGGCGCGCGCGCTCGTCCAGGAACTGCGGACGCTGCCCGTGACCCTGCAGAGCGCCGAGGTGCGCGCCGACATCCAGACGCGCAGCATCAAGCTCTTCCTGTTCGAGGAGGTCAGCGTCGCCGGCGCGCCCGCCTGGGCCGTCGAGGAGACCCGCGAGATCCTGCGCCAGGAGGTCGGCCCCGGCGACACCCAGGGGGCCATCCCCGAATATTTCTGCAAGGCGCTCAGCGGAATCCTGGTCGTCGACGACGTCGAGCACGCGGGCGACATCCGCCTGCGCCGCGACCCGGCGCCCTGATGACGAACGGTTATGCCGCACCGTGAGCCTGTTGACACCTGAAAGAGGAGCATCATGACCCGACTCATCCTGCAAGCCCCCGACGGCGAGAAGCCCCTCGCCGAACTCGACGCGCGGCAGACCTTCACCATCGGCCGCGCGGCCGACAACGATGCCCGGTTCACCGATCCGGCTATCTCGAGCCATCACCTCCGGCTGGACCGCGCGGCGCACGGCTGGACGCTGGCCGACCTCGACAGCGCCAACGGCACCACAATCAACGGAATCCCCGTCACCGGCGCGGTCGCGCTCACGGCCCCGGCCATGATCGTGCTGGGCGAGGCGCTCTGGCTGCGTTTCGTCGACGACGCCGCCCCGGGGCCGCAGACCGCGATGCCGCCGCCGCCTCTCCTGGCCTCGGAGGCCGACATCGCGCTCGTCCGCGACATGAAGGCGCGGACGGAGCAGATCCGCCGCGAGGTGGCCAAGGTCATCGTCGGCCAGGCCGACATCGTCGAGCAGGTGCTGATGGTGCTGATCGCCGGCGGCCACGGGCTGCTGGTCGGCCTGCCCGGCATGGCCAAGACGACCCTCGTCGCCACGATCGCCAACGTCCTCGACATGGCCTTCCGCCGCGTGCAGTTCACCCCCGACCTGATGCCGACCGACATCACCGGCACCGAGATCCTCGACACCGATCCCGACAGCGGCCAGAAACGCTTCCGCTTCGTCAAGGGACCGATCTTCACCAACCTGCTGCTGGCCGACGAGATCAACCGCACGCCGCCGAAGACGCAGGCCGCCCTGCTCGAGGCCATGCAGGAGAAGTCGGTGACGGTCGGCAACCAGACCTACGCGCTGGAGCCTCCCTTCTTCGTCCTCGCCACGCAGAACCCGATCGAGCAGGAGGGCACCTATCCGCTGCCCGA
>JAAYZO010000880.1 GCA_012514865.1 Lentisphaerota bacterium
CTCGGCGGCGGGCGCCGTGACCGCACGGCGCCCGCGGTCTGGCTCGCAGGGAGATCCGCGCCCCGACGCGATGCGTGCGGCGGTACCCGCGGCGGTGCACCAGGGACTCAAGGGACGCCAGGGACGCCGGGGACTCGAGGGACACTGGGTGGCGCCCGCCCCGGCCCGACGCTGTGCGCTGGCGGGCGGGCTGGTGCGAAGCATCGCGCCGTCGTGCAGGCCCTCGGGGGGAGCTGTTTCCCCAGGGCTGATCGCGGGTCTCGCCAGCGCTCGTCCGGTCACCCTGAAGGGGTGCCAGATCGTAGCCGGGGGTCGCGCGAGAGCACGACCCCCGGAATCGCAAGTCCACGAACCACGCATCGTGAAGGGTTGCCAGAGCCGGGCTTCCCGACCGGCCTGCGCGCCTGGGGTGAGTTGCGCCGGCGCCGGTGCGGTCTACATTGGGAGCACTCAGGTGGGGGCAGGGGGGCGCTCGGCGTTCTGGACGCCGTGCCGCAGGCCGGGCGTGTTCAGGCGATGCGGGTGACCGTCGGCATTCTGCTCACGGCGGTCAGCGTTACTGGCGTGAGAGAGTCGGCTGAGGGCCTAACGGCATGCGCTTCTGGATCAAGACCTGGCTGGTGCTGCTGGCGGTTGCGGGGCTGATGGCCGGTACCGGCGCCATCGTCTGGCGTCTGGCCCGGGAGCGCTATGCGCCGCCGGCAGCGGTGCAGGTGCGGGTCGAGGCCGCAGGCCCGGGGACTCTGGCCGAGAGCATCAGTGCCACCGGCGTGATTCTGCCGCGCAAGACGGTGAAGATCAGCGCCAAGGTGTCGGCCCGGATCATGGCCCTGCCGGTTGCCGAGGGCGACGTCGTGCGGGCGGCTCGTGCGGACGCCACGCCGCCGGAGCCGGGCTCGGTCCTGGTGCGTCTGGACGACCGCGATCTGCGCAGCCGTCTGCGGGCGGCGCAGGCCAGCCGCGACGCCATGGCGGCACAGGTCGAGGTCGACGAGGCGGCTCTGGCGAGTCAGCGTTCCGAGCTGTCGGCTGAGGAGATCCGCCTCGAGCAGCTCGAGCGCGACCGCCGCCGCAAGGCCGATCTCCTGGCCACGCAGGACATCGCCCAGGCCGCCTACGACGAGATCGAGAGCGCCTGCCGCGAGGGCGTCCAGCACCTCGAGGCCGGACGGCACCGCCTCACCGCTGCCGAGGCCGGCCTGCGCGTCCTGCGGCACCGCATCGAGGCCGCCGATGCCGATATCGAGCAGGCCAAGGAGGCCCTCAGCTATACCACCATCACGGCGCCGATCGACGGCACCGTCATCAGCCTCAATGCCCAGGTCGGCGAGATGGTCGTCACCGGCACCATGAACAACGCCGGCACCGTCATCATGGAGGTCGCCGACCTCGCTGCCATGATCGTCGTCGCCGAGGTCGATGAGGCCGACGTCGGGAAGGTCGCCGTCGGCCAGCCGGCGGTGATTCATGTGCAGGCCTATCCCGACGCCACGATCACGGGCACCGTCGAGACCATCGCCCTCATGCACCGCCTGTCGAACCGCGGCACGCGCTACTTCCGCACCGAGATCCGCATCGAGCGGCCCGACGTGCCCCTCTACTCGGGCCTGACGGCCAACGTCGACATCCGCACACAGGTCCACAGCGACGTCCTGACGGTGCCCAGTCAGGCGGTCCTCGGTCGCAAGGTCGAGGACCTCCCGGCGAGCCTGCGCGGCGAGGGTGCCGATCCGGAGGGCGACAAGACCTACGCCATGGTGGTGTATCGCGTTGTCGGCGGACGCACCGTCGTCACCCCGGTGCGCATCGGCGCGGCCGACATGAGCCGCACCGTGATCGCTGGCGGCCTGAGTGCCGGCGACCAGGTCGTCGTCGGGCCGTACAAAGTCCTCGACGGCCTGACCCACGACCGCGAGGTCATCGTTCTCGCTGCCGATGCCGCCGCCGATGCCGGCGCGGTGTCGCCGTCGACCGGCGGGGCGGGTTCCGGGTCGCGTGCGCGTGGAGTGCTGCGCCATGTCCGACGCTGAGCGGCGCATCGTCATCCAGATCGAGGCGGTCCGGCGGGTCTACCAGGTCGGTGCCGAGTGCATCCGTGCCCTCGACGGCGTCGACCTGGAGGTCCGCGAGAACGAGTATGTCGCGGTCATGGGCCAGTCGGGCTCAGGCAAGAGCACGCTGATGAATGTCCTGGGCTGTCTCGACCGCCCGAGCAGCGGCCGCTACCGCCTCGACGGCCACGACACCGGGCGCCTGGCCGACGGCCGTCTGGCGGGCTTGCGCAACGAGCGTATCGGCTTCGTCTTTCAGTCGTTCGAGCTGCTCGGGCGGCTCAGTGCGCTGAAGAATGTCGAGATGCCGCTGGTCTATTCGCGTCTGCCCTGGCGTCAGCGCCGTCGGCGGGCCCTGCTGGCCCTGGAACGCGTCGGCCTGGCGGACCGCACCTCGCACCGGCCCAGCCAGCTCTCGGGCGGTCAGAAGCAGCGCGTCGCCATCGCGCGCGCCCTGATCTGCGACCCGAGCCTGCTCCTGGCTGACGAGCCGACCGGCAACCTCGACTCGCGCACCAGCCGCGAGATCATGGCGCTGTTCGAAGACCTGCACCGGCATGGCCAGACCGTGATCATGGTCACTCACGACCTCGAGGTCGCCCGCCACGCCGAGCGCATCGTGGTCATGCGCGACGGCCGTATCGTCGAGGATGCCCGCAACACCGACCGCATCCTGCACGGCAGCGCCGTGGCCGCGGAGGTGCCCTGATGGGATGGCTCATCCATGCCGGGCTGCTGTTCCTGCAGTACATCCTCCTGGCGGTCGGCCAGATCTGGACCAACAAGACGCGGTCGATGCTGACCACCCTGGGCATCGTCATCGGCGTGGCCTCGGTGACCAGCGTCATCGCCGCGCTCAACGGTCTGAAGCACAAGGTCCTGAGCGACCTGGAGTCCTTCGGCACGAACAAGCTCTACGCCTGGGCGACGGTGCCGCGCACCGGCCGCCTGCAGGGCGCCCCGGCCTGGCGCCTGCGCTTCACACCGGGGATGTTCAACGGCGTCCTGGAGCACTGCCCGAGCCTCGGCGCTGCGACCCTGGTCAGCAACGGCGGCCGTCAGACCATCCGGGCTGCCGAGGCGGCCGTGGAGAATGTCCGCATCCATGGCATTCAGCCGGACTGGCACCGCGTGGAGAACCGCCCGGTGCTCCTGGGGCGCCCCTTCAGCGTGGTGGACGAGCAGCAGGCCTGGCCGGTCTGCCTGGTCAACCCGGACCTGCGCGACCGGCTCGGCCTGAAGCGCGACTGCATCGGCGAGGTCCTGCTCATCGAGGGGCGGCGTTTCCGCATCGTCGGGGTGGTCTCGCCACAGCCGCAGATGAGCATGATCGGCGAGCTGGTCGGCGGCGAGGACTTCGAGGTCTTCGTGCCGCTGAGCACGCACCTGCGCATCCAGCCGCGCTGGCTGCATCTGATCGCGGCCAGCCGCGAGACGGCCCTCTCGGAGGAGGCCCAGGAGGAACTCCGGTTCTTCATGCGGCGGGCGCAGGGCCTGGCCCCGGACGACCCGGACACCTTCCGCATCACCACCCTGCAGAGCGAGATCAAGAAGTTCAACGACATGTCGCTGATGATCACCCTGGTGGCGACCGGGATCGTCTGCGTGTCGCTCCTGGTCGGCGGCATCGGGATTATGAACATCATGCTGGTGTCGGTCTCCGAGCGCACCCGCGAGATCGGCCTGCGCAAGGCCGTCGGGGCCACGCGCACGGCGATCCTGACGCAGTTTCTCGTGGAGGCCCTCATGCTGTGCTTCCTGGGCGGCGTGGTCGGCGTCGTC
>JAAYZO010000881.1 GCA_012514865.1 Lentisphaerota bacterium
GCCCGCGCGATCGAGAGGAGCTGGCGCTGGCCGGTGGAGAGGTTCGTGCCGCCCTCGAGGATGCGTGTCTGGTAGCCCTCCGGCAACTGCCGGATGAAGGCATCGGCCTCGGCATGGCGTGCCGCCGCGGCGATCGACTCGAGGTCGGCGTCGTCGCGGCCGAAGGCGATATTCTCGGCGACAGTTCCGGCGAAGAGGAACGGGTCCTGTGAGACGTAGCCAAGATGTCGGTGCAGGCTCTCGGCGGTGATGGTCTGGATGGGCCGGCCGTCGATGAGGACCTCGCCAGAGGTGGGTTCGTAGAACCGGCACAGCAGATTCGCGATGGTGGTCTTGCCGGCGCCGGTCGGCCCGACGATGGCCACCGTCTGGCCCGGCTCGACCACCATCGAGACATCGTGCAGGACCTCGGTACCGGGCGTGTAGGAGAACGACACCCCGCGGAACTCCAGGCGGCCCTGCATCGTCGGCAGCGGCGTGGCGCTGTCGGCGTCGCGGACCTGCGGGCGCGTGTGCAGCAGCTCCAGGACGCGCTCGCCGCCGGCGCTGGCCGACTGCAGGGTGGTGTAGAACTGGCTCAGCTCGCGGATCGGCATGAACAGGCGCTGCATGTAGGCCATGAAGGCAATGATCACCCCGGGCGTGGCGGCGCCATCGGCCACCATCATGCCTCCCGCCAGGAGCACGATGCAGGTCGCGGCCGTCCCGAGGAAGTCGACCACCGGCATGAACAGGAACGACAGGGACATCGCCCGCACATGCGCGGTCCGGTTGTCCCAGTTGCGCTCCTCGAAGCGGCGCTGGCTGGTGCCCTCCTGCGCGTAGGACTGGATCACCCGCATGCCCTCGATGTTCTCGGCCAGGTTGCCGACGAGCACGGCGACCTTCTCACGTGTCTCGCGGTAGGCCCGCCGCGCCTGACGCGTGAACAGTACCGTCGCCAGGATCATGACCGGCCCGATGGCGAAGGTGATCAGCGCCAGACGCGGGTTCATCCACAGCATCACCGCCATGGTGCCGACAATCAGGAGGCTGTCGCCCAGGAGCGTCACCAGGCCCTCGCTCAGGAGGTTGTTGATCACGCCGACATCGTGAATCACCCGCGAGACGGTCACCCCGACCAGATGGCGGTCGTGGTAGGCCACCGAGAGCCTCTGGAGGTGCGCGAAGAGGTCCCGGCGCAGACGATACAGGCTCTTCTGACCGACCCGCGCCAGCACGAAGCTCTGCCCGGCCGAGCCCAGGTAGGCGAGGAGCATGGCCGCCGCCAGCACCAGGCCCTGGCGGGTCACGCCGCGCAGGTCGCCCCGGACGATGTCGACGTCGATGAGGTGCCGGGTCACATAGGGCACCAGCAGCCCGGAGAGGGTCCCGACGAGCATCAGGGACACCCCGGCCAGGAGCCCGGCCCAATACGGCCTGACGAAGACCATAAGCCGCCAGAGCACCGCGCCGCGGATGCGGCTGCCGGCCTCGTGCTCGCCCATCGCCTTGAGCAGTCCGCGCGGCCCGCCGCCCATGCCGCCACCGCCCATGCCTGCCCCCAGCATCTCAGCGGCCCTCCCCGGTGCGGTCGACCGGTGTCGCGGCGGCCTCGGCCGGCCGCAGTTGGCGTTCGTACAGGGCGGCGTAGAGGCCGCTGCTGCGGAGGAGCTGGTCGTGCGCCGTCTCGGCGGCCGTGCGGCGCCCGACCGCCGCCAGCCGGCCGCCATCCATGAGGAAGACCACGTCGGCCTCACGGATGGTGCTGAGGCGTTGCGCGATGATGATCGAGGTGCGGCCCTGCATGAGCTCGCGCAGGGCCTGCTGGATGAGCCGTTCGGTCTCGACGTCGACGCTGGCGGTGGCGTCGTCGAGGATCAGGATGGCCGGTGCCTTCAGGATGGCGCGGGCCAGGGAGAGGCGCTGGCGCTGGCCGCCGGAGAGCCCGGCGCCCTTCTCGCCGACGCGGGTGTCGTAGCCCTGCGGCAGGCCCATGATGAAGTCGTGCGCGTGCGCCGCCTTTGCCGCCGCCACGATCTCCGCCTCGCTGGCGTCGGGTCGCCCGAAGGTCAGGTTCTCGCGGACCGTCGAGGCGAACAGGACGGTGTCCTGGAGCACGGTCGCGATGTGGTGCCGCAGCGAGGCCAGGGTTGCGGTGCGGATGTCCACGCCGTCGATCAGGACCGCCCCGGCCGTCGGGTCGTAGAAGCGCGGGATCAGGTGCGTGACCGTGGTCTTGCCCGAACCGGTGGCACCGAGGAGGGCCACCTTCTGGCCGGGCTGGATCTCGAAACTCACGTCGTCGAGGGCCAGACGCCGCCGCCCATAGCCGAAGCTGACGTGGTCGAAGCGGATGTGGCCCTTGACCTCGACCAGCGGCCGTGCCGAGGGCTCGTCGCGGATCTCCGAACGCAGGTCGAGGATCTCGAAGATGCGTTCGGCCGACGCGGAGGCCTCGGCAATCGCCGCGATGAACCACCCCAGCCGTCGGCAGGGCCCGGCCAACTGCGCCAGGTAGACGGTGAAGGCGACCAGACCGCCAAGGGTCAGGGTGCCATGAATCACCATCCGCCCCCCCGCCACCAGGACCAGCACGCTGCCCAGGCCCGAGACGAGCTGCATCACCGGCATGTAGATCGAACGCCAGCGCGCGTCCTGACGCTGCAGCTCCAGCAGGCCGGCATTGCGCTCGTCGAAGCCGTCGATCTGTGCACGCTCGCGGCCGAAGGCCTTGACCAGACGCGCCCCGCGGAGGTTCTGCTCGAGGAACGAGGTCAGCGAGGCCTCCTGGTCGCGAATCCGCACCGACAGCGGCCGCAACACCGACCCCAGACCCAGGCCGCCCAGGACAAACAGCGGCGCCGTCGCCAGGGTCAGGAGACCAAGACGGTACTCCATGACCATCATCGCCGCGGTGACACCCACGGCCAGGGTGCTCATCTGCGTGATGTGGATGAAGGCCCGGCCGGTCAGGAAACGGATGCGGTCGACATCCCCGACGCTGCGCGACAGGAGCTGCCCGGTCTCGGCCTGGTCGTGGAAGCTGAATGACAGGTCCTGCAGCTTGGCATGGAAGCGGTTGCGCAGGTCGAAGGCGACGTTCTGCGAGGCGGTCTCGCTCCACCGCCCCATGAGGAAGGTCGCCGTGCCCTGGACCAGTGCGGCAAGCATCAGCAGGGCGGATCCCCTGCCGATGGCCGGCATCGACTGACCGCGGATGCCGTCGTCGATGATGCCGCGGATCAGAATCGGCATCCACACCGCCAGAAGGCTGGCCACGATCACGGCGACGTAGGCGCCCGCCACCAGCCGCGCGTACGGCCGCAGGCACCCCAGGGCACGCCAGACATAGCGGGAACGCTCCCGAAACGTCGATGCCTCGGCACCGCGGGCTGCGGGCGAAGGCGCAGAATCGGCCATCGAAAGCCCTCTGTTAATTAAGGTATGGCAAAGCGGCCGCCGCTCGGCGCGGCCATTCCTGCCAGGCCCACCGCGGCAGCGGAACCTAGTGCGACACCATCAGCATGACAAGCCCCGCGCTTGAGTGCTTCAGCACGATTGCCCCTGGTGTCCCCTGGGCCGTGGGTCCGGCGCCTGCTGGAAAGGGACACCAGCGACACAAGGGACTCCAGGATGGGCCGCCGCATGGCCTCGTGCCGCCAAGGTGCCTGGGCGCCCCGGCATCCCCCGGTGTCCCCGGCATCCCCCGGTGTCCCCGGTGTCCCCGGCATCCCCGGTGTCCCCGGCGGCTGTCGCCGCCTTCGACTGGGCACTATGCTATGGCCCGCTACGGACACCCAGCGCATTTCAGGACCACATCGCGATGATCTCGACAGAACATTTCGACCGCGCCGCCGCCACCTGGGACGACAACCCCGGCCGCCGCAGCCGCAACCTGGCCATCGCCGCCGCCCTGCGCCAGCGCCTGTCGCTGCATCGCGGCATGGCCATGCTGGAGTACGGCTGCGGCACCGCCATGCTCAGCGTCCTGCTTGCGCCGTGGGTCGGCGCCATCACCGCGGCGGACACCTCCGAGGGCATGCTCGAGCAGGTCCGCGAGAAGGTCGCCCGCGCCGGCCTGCCGGCCCTGCAACCGCAGCGCCTCGACCTCCTGACCGACCCGATCCCGACCGGGCGTTTCGACCTCGTTGTCAGCGCGATGGTCCTGCATCACATCGCCGATACCGACGGCCTCCTGCAGGCCTTTCGGAAGGTCCTCCGCCCTGGCGGCTTCCTGGCCCTGGCCGACCTCTGCGCCGAGGACGGCTCGTTCCATGGCGCCGACGCGGTGCCTCACCCCGGCTTCGACCCGGAACGCCTCGGCGCCCAGGTCCGGGCCGCCGGCTTCACGGCCATTCAGAGTGCCGTCGTCTGCAAGGTGGCCAAGGCGGACCGCGACTACCCGGTCTTCCTCCTGACGGCCCAGGCCGCTGCCGTGCCCTGAGAACCACCCGCCCGGGTTCTCTCGCCAGCCGTTCCTCCGGCGCCCGACACGTAGGTCCACGGCGCCGCCCGTGGACCTCCCGAGCGCCGTCCACGGCGTTCGGGAGGCAACGGGCGTGATGCGCCGGGCAGAACAGCCCGAGGCTTCCCGCCGCGCCGCGAGGCCCTCTGCCCATCCCCGTCTCTGGGTTCTGTGCCTTTGCTGCGGCAGGAAGCCCTTCCGCGCGAGGGGCGTCGGCGCGCGTCGTTGTCTTGCGGCTTCAGTGCCCGTCACCGCCGGGGGCGGCCGCCGCCGGCGGTGTTCTTGGAGTGGCCTTGAGCAGGCCCTCCCAGGCGATGACCCCGGCCAGAATCAGATAGCAGGCCGGTACCAGATAGAAGGCGCGCCCAAGGCCGACCGGGCCATCGCCGAGGACGCCCATCAGCCAGGTCAACACCCCGCAGCCGGGCACCCCGGCGCACGAGAGCAGGATGAACAGCATGGTCGTGTCGACCTGCGGCAGGCGGTCGGCACAGCGGCTCTGCACGCTCGGCCAGAAGGGCGCCGTGGCCAGGCCGGCCAGGAAGAGCAGCACCAGAAAGAGCCCCAGCGTCCGCACTGCCGGCAGACAGAGCGTCACCGCCACGCCCGCCAGTGCTGAACCCAGAATCAGCCGGTGGAGGTGGTGCTGACGGATCAGGTAGCCCCAGCCGCTGCGACCAAGAGCCATCCCCGCCGCCACGCAGGCCGTGCCCACACCACCCGCCCATGGCGCCGGGTTCAGGTAGAGCTGGATGTAGCTGGCACTCCAGAAGGTCAGGCAGAACTCACCGCCGCCAGCCAGGAACATCGCGGTGAAGAAAAGCCAGAACCGCGGCAGACGCAGGATCTCGACAGACTGGCGCACCACCCGCCGCCAGGAGACCGCCGGCGGCGATCCTGCCGCTAACGCCCCGCCGCGCGCCGGCCAGAGCAGCAAGGCTCCGGGGACGATGCCCAGTAACGCAATCCCCGCCAGCAGCCAGCGCCACGAGACACCCAGCGACAGAAGCGCCCCCGAGAGCAGCACGGTGACAAAGACCCCCACCGACCAGAAGGAATGCGCGATGTTGATATAACGCCCCGGCTCGACTGCATGCAGCGATTGCACAAACGGCGTCGCCAGACCCTCGACCACGCCCTCGCCCACACCGGCAAGAAGGATCGCCGCCAGCAACACCCCGTAGGTCGGCGTCAGCGCCGCCAGGCCCAGCCCCAGGGCCATCAGCAGCACCGACCACCCAAACGTCCGCCGTTGACCCCAGCGGCCTGCCGCAAAGCCGCAGAACAGCATCGCGCCCACCATAGTCAGGGTACGGCCGAGGTGCAGGACGCCGCCGGCCGTCATACCGCCCGAGTCCAACGGAAAGCCCAGATCGGCCGCCAGCGCCACCAGCGCCACCGGCACCACCACCGAGCCCGCGGCATAGGTGAAGAAGCTCAGAAAGGCCGCCACATCCAGACGCTGAAAGACCATCCGCCGAGACGACGCCATAGCCGCACATGCTCCCGCCGGCCGTCAGGCCCGCGCTGGCCCCGACCGGAATCCCCGCACTGTAGCCACTCCGGCGCCCCCGGCCAGCCCAACCGCCCGCCGGAGCCCCGCCCGGGCGCCGGGCGGGGCCGGGCAGGCTCGTCAGACAAGTCGGACAAGTCGGACAAGTCGGACGGGTCGGACGGGTCTGGGCCTGCCTGGCCGCCGCGGCGGCCACGGCGCGCGACGCGCGCGCCGGGTTGACATCCGGCCGGTTCCCGGTACCGTGTAGGCAGAATCAACCCAAGAAGCAGGAGGACGGACGATGATCGCGCGTTGGATGGCACTCGCAGGCATAGCGCTGGCCGCGCTCTCACTCTCGGCCGCGCCGGTCGTGACCAATGGCACCTTCGCACAGGCCCAGGCCACACGGGCCGCCGCGCCCGAAGCCTGGGACCTGCCAGCGGACAGCGGCTGGGCCTACGTCAACGACGACGGCGCCAGCGACGCCCTCTCGGTGCGTTTCCGCGCCACGGCCCAGGGCGCCGGCAAGGCGTTGGCTCAGGCGGTCACGCTGACGCCGAACGCGGCCTACGTGCTCAGCGCCTCGTTCAAGACCGATGGCCGGCTGCGGCCGCTGGTGCTTCTCCGCGCTCCCGGCGCCGACGGCGCCGAGCTGGCGCGCCTTGAGTGCGAGGCCAAGGCCCCGGCCGGCACCTGGCAGGCACGCACCCAGGCCTTCACCGCCGGTGCCGCCACCCAGGCGGTTGTCGAGCTCTGGGCCGACGCGCGCCACCTCGACGGCGCCGCCCCGGCCGGCAGCGCCGGCATCGACGACGTGCAGATCCTCACCGCCGCCGAGGCCGCGGCCGCCGCGGCCACACCCGCGGTACCGGCGCCCGAGAACCTCGCCCGTGGCTGCGCCTACACCCTCGAACCCCACCCCAGCTATGGCCTCTGCACCGACCCGGATGACAAGATCCAGCTCACCGACGGCGTCTACACCGTGGGCTACTTCTGGACCCAGAAGAGCACCGTGGGCTGGAGCCGCGCCCGCCCGGTCATGATCACCCTCGACCTCGGCGCCGATGTGCCCATCAGCGGCCTGTCCTTCAACACCGCCGCCGGCGTGGCCGGCGTCGAGTTCCCGCGCGCCATCATGGCCATGGTCAGCGTCGACGGGCGCACCTACTACAGCCTCGGCGACATGGTCTCGCTGAGCCGCCGGAAGGGCATCCCGCCGGCAGAGAAGTACGCCGTGCATCGCTATGTGGTCGACGACCTGCAGACCCACGGCCGCTATGTCAAGCTCCTGATCGACACGGCCGGAGCCTACTGCTTCGTCGACGAGATCGAGGTCTTCCGCGGCCAGCCCGAGTGGACCCAGGCCGCGCTCACCGGCGAGGCCATCCGCTACCCGCTGGAGTACTTCCAGGACAACCTCTTCAACGCTGCTGTCAAGCGCCGCATCGGCTACGACCTGGAGGCGGCCCGCACCTTCGTCCTCGGCGCCGGCCTCGATGCCGCCCTGCAGACGCGTCTCGAAGCCGAGATCGCCGCCATCGAGACCGGCATCGGCGCGCTGCCGGAGCTCTATCCCGACGGCTACCGCAGCGTCGTGCCGCTGAACGACCTCCACGCCCGCGTCTATGCCCTCTATGGCGCGGTGCGCTCCGCCCGCGGCCTCCCGACCCTCATCGCCTGGGGCGCCAACCCCTGGGATTTCCTCCGCCCCGCCGATCTGCCCGACGCGCCCCCCGCCCCCGCCATCAGCATTGCGGCCATGCGCGGCGAGCACCGCGCCGGCGCCGTGAATCTCACCAACAACGGCCCGCGGCCCCTGCAGCTCCGCCTGAGCCTCTCCGGGCTGCCCGGCGCCCCGGTCCCGGCTGACCTCACGGTGCACGAGATCCCCTGGACCGACACCCACGAGGGCACCCTCATCGCCGCGGCGCTGCCGGTCCTGCAGCCGGTGGGCGAGGCCTTCGAGGTGACCGTGCCTGCCGGCATGACCCGCCAGGTCTACGTCACCTTCCAACCCAAGCAGACCCCGGCCGGCACCCACCTCGGCCGGATCCAGATCAGCGCCCCCGGCCTGGCACCCGTGCAGGTGCCGCTGACGCTCCGCGTCTTCGACCTCGACTTCCCGGCCCAGCCGCGCCTCCACGTCGGGGGATGGGACTACACCGACGTCGACGCCCAGTACGGTGTCACCCCGCAGAACCGCGATGCCCTCATCGCCCACCTGCGCGAGCGCTACGTCGACTCACCCTGGGGCACCGGCTCGGTCATGCCCATCGGCACCTTCGGCCCTGACGCCGCCTACACCCAGCCGCCCGACACAAGCCGCTTCGAGCGCTGGCTCGAGCGCTGGCCCAACGCGCGCCGCTACTGCGTCTTCAATGCCATCGGCGGCGCTATCGCCGGCGTGCCCATGGACGACCCCGGCTTCGCACCGCGCGTCTCGACCTGGATACGCTTCTGGGCCGACTTTGTCCGCCAGAAGGGCCTCCGCACCGACCAGCTCGTGCTCCTCCTCCTCGACGAGCCGAACCGCCCCGAGCAGGACCGCATCATCGTCGCCTGGGCGCAGGTCATCCAGGCCGTCGAGCCCGACGTCGTCCTCTGGGAAGACCCGACGCACCGCGACCCGACCACCGCCCTCCCGGAGATGATGGCCAGCGTCGATGTGCTCTGCCCGAACCGCCCCATGCTCCTCCAGGGCGGCAAGCCGTTCGCTGATTTCTACCGCGCTCAGAAGGCCGCCGGACGCCGCCTGGACTTCTACTCCTGCAGCGGCCCGGCCTTCCTCCTGGACCCGTATAGCTACCACCGCCTGCAGGCCTGGACCGCCTTCGAGTTCGGCGCCGAGAGTTCCTACTTCTGGGCCTTCGCCGACACCGGCGGCGGCGACCCCTGGAATGCCTATACCGCGAAACGCACTGCCTACGCGCCGGCCTTCGTGGCGCCGTCGTCGGTGACTGCCGGGAAGCATATGGAGGCCATTCGCGAGAGCGTCGGCGACTTCGAGATTCTCGCCATGCTGCGGGACCGCGTCGATGCCCTCGCCCGCACCGCCCCGCAGGACGCGCGCCTGGAGCGCGCCCGGGCCCTCCTGGCCGCCGCCCCGGCGCGGGTCCTGGGGGCCGAGGGCGTCGATGACCTGACCTGGAGCGACCCGAAGGACCGCGGCATCGCCGACACCGTGCGCATCGAGGTGGCTGAGATGCTCGAGGCCCTGAAGTAGGCCTCACCCCGGCAGGCCCATCACAGCCCTCACCACGGCCGCGGTTCACCCGAACCGCGGCCGCTTCGTCTGGCGCCTGGTCGTGGCGTCGCCGCCGGATTCGCCGCGAGCGGAAGGCCCCCAGGTGACACCCACGGGAGATCGACGGCAAGGCCGTAAGTCTACCGTAGATCGGATCCTCCGTCACCGGCAGGAGACGGCCAGTGACGGAAAATCCAGACCTCACCACCGTGGACAACCTGAACGCCTTGTTCCCGGCCTGCTTCGGGCACGTTGCCGTGCACCTCTGTCCCGCTTCTCCCTTGGCGATCTTGGCGTCTTGGCGAGAGCGAATCCGGGTCTCTCTTCTGAGCCCGGCCGGGCGGCCGGGCCGGTGCCGCGGCGA
>JAAYZO010000882.1 GCA_012514865.1 Lentisphaerota bacterium
AGGCCAGCTCATCCCAGCCCGAGATCGACATTTCCTTGACGTCCATCTGCAAACCTCCTGTATGGTCACAGATAGTGTAGCCGTAATGACTGGGACTGTCAAGGTATTTGGTTAGCGCTTATGGGGCAACGCCCTGGGAACATCGGATGGTAAGCATTGCAGGCTGAAAGTCTGCGACAAGACCGTGCGCGTCACACCGCCATGCTTCATACGAGGGTGGCCGGCGCCGGCGCGACATCGCCTCGCAAACCCGGCCGGACGCCGTAGGTTACAGGAAGCACCCGCGCGGATGCGATACCCGGGCACGCCAAGGAGGCAGCGACCATGGCCAAGGACTGCATCGACGTCGTCTTCATCGGAGCCGGCAACCTCTCCACCCGATTCCACTACCCGTCGCTGGCCGACATGCCCGACGTGCGCATCAAGGCGGTCTGTGACCTCGTCCGCGAGAAGGCCGAGCGCAACGCCAAGACCTTCAACATCCCCAAGGTCTACACCGACTACCGCCAGATGCTCGAGCAGGAGACCTTCGACGCGGTCTACATCGTCATGCCGCCGCAGGACAGCTTCGACCTCCTGGCCGACTGCCTGAGCCGCGGCCTGCACACCTTCTCCGAGAAGCCGCCGACGGTGACCACCTTCCAGTGCAAGGTCCTGGCGGCCCTGGCCGAGAAGAAGGGCTGCATCACCCAGATCGGCTTCCAGCGCAAGCACGTCCCCCTCGTCAAGGCCATGCGCGCCATGGTCGAACGGCGCGGCCCGATCGACCAGTTCTTCAGCGAGTTCGTCAAGCAGACCCCCGCCGCCGGGCTCTACTACAAGGGCCGCATCGACATCCTCACCTGCGACGCCATCCACATGGTCGACACCGCCGTCTGGCTCGGCGATGCCTCCATGCCCGAGGTGGCCAGCGTCTGCCGGCAGTCGTACACCGACCAGAATGTCAAGTTCAACGCCCTCCTGCGCTTCGCCGGCGGCACCAGCGGCTTCTTCAGCGCCACCTGGAACTCCGGCCGGCGGCACCTCGACCTGCACCTGCACGGCCAGGGCTGCTCGGCCGTGATCGACATCGAGAACCAGGGCACCTACTTCGGCCCGGAGCACCCCGAGGGCCACACCATCACCGCCGTCGAGGCGGCCGGCTCCGACAAGGAGTACCGCGTCCTGGGCTTCTACGACGAGAACCGCGAGTTCATCGAGGCGGTCCGCGACCGCGACCCGGCGCGGACGCAGTCGTCGTTCCAGAAGTCGGTGCGCACCATGGAGGTCGTCGAACGCATCCTGGCCGGCCGCATGCCCTGAGGTCGCGAGGACGGAGTGCCATCATGATCTTCAACGGCTACTACACTGGCTTCGCGGATGAGGCCGGCGCCGACCTCGAGACCCAGATCCGCGCCACCCGCGCCCTGGGGTGGTCCTGCCTCGAGGCCCGCAACATCGGCGGCCGGAACATCCACGACCTCAGCGACGCCGAGTTCGATCAGGTCTGCGGCCGCCTCGACGAGGCCGGCCTGCGTGTCAACTGCTTCGGCTCGGCCATCGCCAACTGGGCCAAGGCCATCACGGATCCCTTCGACAGCTCACTCGCCGAGGCCCGTCGCGCCATACCGCGCATGCAGCGCCTCGGCACCCAACTGGTGCGCATCATGAGCTTCGCCGTGATCAAGGACCGCCCCCCGGACGACCAGATGGCCGAGGAGCGCTTCCGGCGCGTCCGCGAGCTGCAGCAGATGTTCACCGACGCCGGACTCACGCCCCTGCACGAGAACTGCATGAACTACGGCGGCATGGGCTACACCTACACCCTGCGGCTGCTGGAGGCGGTGCCAGGGCTGCGCCTGGTCTTCGATACCGGCAACCCGGTGTTCAGCGACGACCGCAGCAAGGCCGCGCCCTACCCGAAGCAGTCGGCCTTCGCCTTCTACGCCCAGGTCCGCGACTTCGTCTCCTATATCCATATTAAGGACGGCATCTGGAACGCCGCCGAGGGCCGCACCCACTACACCTTCCCCGGCGAAGGCCACGGCGATGTCCCGGAGATCCTGGCCGACCTCATCGGACGCGGCTACGCCGGCGGCATCTCGATCGAGCCGCACCTGGCCGTCGTCCACCATGACAGCACGGTGCGCTCGGAAGCCGCGGTGCGCTTCGACAACTACGTCGAGTACGGCCGCCGCCTCATGGCACTGGTCGAACGCCTCCCCCAACGCACCCCGACGGCCTGACGGCCGGGGCACCAGACCTCGCCACCGTGGGCAACCTGAACGCCTTGTTCCCGGCCTGCTTCGGGCACGTTGCCGTGCGCCTCATCTCAACGACGGACCTGAACACTCTCTATCGGACCAGCCCGGGCAATGGGTTGTCAGCGCGGCGAGGCGACGCGGGAGAGGTCCGGAGCACATCCCGGGCGACAACCGGAACCGCCGCGAGCAGGCAGCTTCACCGCACCGCCGGTAAACCGGGTCCGCGGGCGCCGCCGCGGACCTGCTCAGGGCATCACAGGTGCCACGCGCTTCGGCGCCGGCCGAGGACATTCCCGACGGCCCCTGAAACACCGCGGCCGGGCCCCCGTCAGGGAGCCCGGCCGGTGTGTCAGAAACCGCTATCCGCAGCGTGCCGATCAGAAGGTCTTGCGGAACGAGAAGCCGAACAGGTGCGCGTTGGCGTCGGAGAAGTCGCCGATGTAGCCGAGGCTCTCGCCGGCATCGCCGTCGTCCAGAAGCAGGAAGCAGTACGACACATCCACGCCCCAGGTGCCCG
>JAAYZO010000110.1 GCA_012514865.1 Lentisphaerota bacterium
AAGACGCGCACCTGGTTCACCCTGAATCTGATCAACCCGAAGAGCTTCGGCGACGACCTGGAGAAGGTCAAGGCGATGGCGGCGGTGCGCGCCGACGGCTCGTTCCTGCGGCCGTACGACCCGCTCTTCCCGAGTGTGGCGGCCTACTGGTCGGCCTGCGTCAACAACCCGCTCTGGCGTGAGCACTCGGCGACGGTCTTTCGCGGCATGGGCGAGGCCGACTGGGATGGCTGCCACATCGACTACGCCTCGCACTACGAGCCCTGCTTCTGCGCCCACTGCGAGGAGCGCTGGAAGGCCTTTGCCGCGGCGCACGGCCTGGCGGCGATGGCGTTGCGCGAGGTCCCGAGCGACGTCCGCCACGGCCTCGTCCTGCGTGAGTTCCGCATTCGCTGTGTGATGGACTTCCTGGCGCTGTGCCGGGACTCGGCGCGGGCGGTGCGGCCGGGCTTCGCCATCGACGGCACCTGGCACCAGGACTCCGGCTCGGTCTACCAGTGGGCCTACGGCGACCACTTCGATCTGATGTGCATCGAGGGCACCACCTGGGGGCCCTTCCCGCCGGAGAGCCAGCAGATCCTCTGGCTGAAGCTGGCGCATGCCATGACGGCGCGTCAGGTGGCCATGTCGGTGACCTACCACCTGATCACCGAGGATGGCGAGCGTCGCCACGGCCGCATGGCGCCGGACCGCGCCCGTCTGGCCCTCTGCGAGATTCTCAGCCAGGGCGCCGTGAGCTGGATCGGCCTGGGCGGGCCCAAGACGGGCAACCTCCTGCGCGAGCACGCCGAGATGGTCCGCCAGGTCACGCGCACCGCCGCCGCCCTCGAGCCGCAGCTCGCCGCCCGCGAGGAGATGGCCGAGGTCGGCATCGTCTTCTCGGCGCGCAGCTTCCTCCTCAGCGGCGCCGCCCGCCGGCAGCTCTTCGCGGTGGGCCAGGCCCTGATGCGCTCGCATGTCACCTTCCAGATCCACTCCGACGTCGGCCTCACCGCCGAGCGCCTCGGGCGCTGCCCGGGGACCGTCCTGCTGGACGCCACCGCCCTGACCCCCGAGGCCGGCGAGGCCCTCACCGGCTACGTCGCCGCCGGCGGACGGCTCTTCGTCCTCGGCGCCACGCCGCGCTACACACCCGACTGGCAGGACCTCGCGGCACCCCCTGATGTCCTGCAGGCACCGCCCGGCAAGAGCGGCGTCGCGACGCGCACCATCGGCGGCCGGACCGTCTGGTACCGCCTCGGCGGCAGCGACGCCGGCAGCCGCCTCGGCGCGGCGCAGAATGTCGTCCTCAACCAGGCCGCGCCGGCGCCCCTGGCCATCGAGGGCGAGAGCAAGGCCCTCAATGTCAGCGGTTCGCCCGACTCCGACTACGCGCTCTATGTCGACATCACCTACCAGGACGGCAGCAACCTCTGGGGCCAGGTCGCCACCTTCGCCACCCGAACCCATGACTGGGAATTCTCACGATTTCTCATCCAGCCCGAGAAGCCGGTGCGCAGCGCCAATGTCCACGTGCTCTTCCGCAACCACAGCGGGACGGCCTGGTTCCGTAAGGTCCGCTTCGGCGTCTGGGACCCCGAGCGTCAGGAGATCGTGCAGAACCGCCTCGGCGACGGCCTGACGCCCCGCGGCGGCAAGGCCTACGCCGCCGGCGAGGGCCAGGACGCCGCGCTCGGCACCTGGGGACCCTACGCCGATGGCTTCGAGGTCGAGGAGATCGCTGGGGAAGGCCCGACGATCAAGGTCACCTCCGACACCGCGCAGCTCGAGGTCACGCCGATGCACGAGCCCGACGCCGGCCTGTCGCAGGGCGTCATCAAGCTCCTCGAGCCGATCCTGCCGACGCCGCGGCTGCTGACTGTCGAGGGCTCCGGCGCGTCGAGTGTCTTCGTCGACGTCAGCGCCTGCCCGGGCGGCGTCCTGCTGCAGTTCCTCAACTACAACGCCGAGCTGCGGCCGGACCTCCCGGAACTCGAACAGCAGAAGCTCGAGCGGGCCTTGCCCGTGGAGGGCCTCCGCGTCACCCTGGCGCCGCGCGACGGCCGCCGCCTCGGCCGCCTGCGCCTGAAGGTCCCCGGCGAGGCGGATGCCGACCTCACGACCGACGGCCAGTCGTTCGCCCTGCCGCGCCTCGGGGTCTACGCCGCCGTCGTCGCCGAGTGGCGCTGAGCGATGCCGGCCAGGGCTGTCTGCGAGCCGGGTTCTGGCACCCCTCCAGGGTGCATGGGGTGCA
>JAAYZO010000883.1 GCA_012514865.1 Lentisphaerota bacterium
GGCATGCGGGCGGTCGGAGAGCATATCGACGCGGATCTTCAGCAGGCCGCCGCCGCCCAGGCGGCAGAGCATGACGGTGCTCTCGTCATTCTCGTAGGTGTTGCCGCGCGGGTCGCGGCAGTGGTGGCCGCTGCCGGCGCAGCACACCCGCGTGACGCGCTCGCCCGGGTGCCACTGCAGGAGCGGCCCGAGGCTGTGGGTGCCGTAGGTCACCCCGGCGATGCCGGTCTGCCAGGTGCGCCGCCAGGTGGTCTTCTCGTTCAGGGCCTTGAGCTCGTGCAGGTACTCGCCCTCGCCGTAGTAGGTCTGGCCAAAGACGCCGCGGCGGACCATCTCGCGGACGATGACATTCGGTCGCATGTAGGTGTAGTTCTCGGCCATCATGTAGACGCCGCGGCTGGCCTTGCAGGCGGCCACCAGGTCGCGGCACTCGTCGATGGAGACGCCGGCGGTGACCTCGCAGAGGACGCTGATATCGCGGCGCAGGGCCTGCACCGCCATGGGCACGTGGAACTGCATCGGGGTGCCGATGATGACGGCATCGAGATCGCAGCCCTCGAGCATCGCCGCGTAGTCGGTGAACTGGCGCCGGGCGCCGAGGCGCGCGGCGGCCAGGCCGAGGGCCTCGGCCTGGAGGTCGCAGACCGCCTCGATGGCGATGTCGCCCATGGCCTCACAGGCGGTACGAAAACTGGCGCCGCGACCGCAGGCACCGACAATGCCCAGGCGGATCGTTCCCATGGTCCTCTCCTTCCCATGCCCACCGGCGCGCCGGCGCGCGGCGGCAGACTGGCTGGAATGCTGGAATGCCCGAATGCGTGCCCTTCAGAGGATCACCAGGCCCAGCCCGGCGTTCTCGGCGAAGGCGGCGATGCCCTCGAGGCGATCGCCCAGGAGCAGGGCGCTGTGATGCGTGCCGCCGTTGAGGCTGTAGTCCTCGAGGAACGTGCTCAGCTCGTACTCGGGCCGGATCCAGCCGCGCACCGACTGCCGCAGGGATGGGTTGTCGCTGTCGCCGAGGATCTCGACGCGGGCCGCGATCAGGCCGAAGCTGCCGTCCGGCCCCGGCGCCAGATTCACCAACGTGCCCACGCCCGCCGCCGGAGCCCCGGTGACCACCGCGGGATTCTGCGCCGCGCTGAAGCTGTACGGCTTCTCCAGCAGCACGGCCTGGCCCCCGACGACGTCGGGGTTGATCTCGCCCATGTGCGAGAGGAAGACCGCGTTGCCGGCCCAGTCCGGGCAGAACAGCTCGGTGAAGGTAGTCTGGCCGAAGGCCCGCGCCAGGGTGCCGACCAGGCTGGCCGTGAGCACGTCGCCCTCGCCGGCGTAGCCCAGGCCGCGAGCCATGGCCTTGGAGGCCTCGAGGAAGGGCACCACCGCGGCCGGGCCGTCCGGGCGGTCGAAGGCCAGGAAGTTCATGCTGAAGGCGGCGTAATCGCCCGCCTCGAGCAGGGCCCGCAGGCCGAGGCCGGCGCGGACGGAGCGGCGGTGCACGTCGCTCGGGATATCGGCGGTGAAGCGCTCGCGGTCGCGGGCCATCTCGGCCTCGACCGCGGCCTCGTCCACGGCGGCGGCCGCCGCCGCGAGGTCGTCGAGGGTGCAGGTCTCCACCGTGATGCCGAAGGCGTCCTCGAGCTCCTCGGCGGTGACCGCGAAGTCGCCCATGCCGGCGAAGGCCTCGCCGAGGCGCAGGACGCGGGTGCCCTCCAGGCCGTGGGCGGCGGCGACACCGCGGGCGATCTCGACGGCGCGGTCCAGGATGTCCGAGCGCCGCAGGTGTCCGGCGATGACCTGGTAGGGCCTCCCGGCGCGGCGCAGCATGCAGGCGAGGTCCTGGACGCCGTGGATGCCGTGGTTGTACATGATGCGCGAGGCGTCGACGTCCTTGCCGAAGGCCTCATCCATGGTCGTGTCGAGCATCAGGATGGGCAGGGCTGTGTTGACGAGGGCCTCGACCGCCTCGAGCGACGGCGAGTAGGCCAGGTGGACGGTCACCAGCAGGTCGACCCCGGCGTCCTCCAGGCCGGCGACGGCGCGCTCGAACTCCGGGCGCACCCGGCAGGTCTCGCTGAGGACCGCCGACACGCCGCGCTGGCGGAAGCCGTCGACGATCGCCTCGAGGAAGGGGGTGAACTCGGCCCGGCGCTCGGGGCAGATCTCGTCGTAGAGCTTCAGATACAGCGGCAGGATCCCAACCTTAGGGGCGCAGGCCATGCCTCGTCCTCCTCGTTCAGCTATCGCTATCATCACAGAGATCCGGCCGCTTCCAGGCTGGGTCATCCACAGTGGCACGACGGGGCCAGGCTAGCGGCGGATGTCGTAGGCCATGAGCACATCGCCATGGCGCAGGTAGAGCCGACCGTTGGCCACGACGGGGTGAGCCCAGTGCGGTCCGGCGCCCTCGGTCACCTGGAAGGTCCCGCGGACCTCGGCGCCCTGGGCGCCCGGCTTGAGCAGGGTCACGGGGCCGCGTTCCGAGTAGGCGTAGATGAGGCCCTCGGCGATGGTCAGGGAGCCCTTGCCGGTGCGGCGCTCGGCCCAGCGAGCCTCGCCGCTCTGCGGGTCGAGGCAGACCAGACCGCGGTCGTTGGTGCCATAGACGCTGCCCTCGTAGAGGATGACGCCACCGTGGTGGTTGTCCAGCGCCTTGCTGTGCCAGGGCGGCGTGATGGCGCTGCCGTCCTTGCTCAGATCGAGCCTCTCGGTGCCATGGCCGTAGCCGCTGGAAATGATGACGCTGCCATCCAGATAGAGCGGCGTGGTGGCGTGCACGGCATAGCGGTTCTTGTGGGCGTGCTGCCAGAGCAGTCGGCCGTTGTCGGCGTCGATGCCGACGGCGCCGAACTCGACCATGGTCAGCAGGAGCCGGCGCGGGCCGTGCTGGACCAGGAAGGGCGAGCAGTAGGCGCTCTTGCAGTCCAGGCCGCGGGTGCGCCAGAGGACCTTGCCCTGGTCCAGGCTGAGGGCCACCACCAGGGCCTCGGGGCCGCCCGGGGTGCAGAGGACGCGGTCGCCGTCGACCAGCACCGACTCGGAGATGTCCCAGGTCAACTGCCGGCCGCCGAAGTCGCGGAAGGTATCGACCTGCCAGCGCGGCTTGCCGGAGGCCTGGTCGAAGCAGGTCAGCACGCCGCTGCCGCTCATCACCAGGATGCTGCCGCCGCTCACGGTCGGGGTGCTGCGGCTGCCGGGGTGGCCGCCGGCCTTGACGGCGTCGCTGCCGTAGGAGGCCTTGCCCAGGATCCTGCCGTCGGCGCTGATGGCGACGAGGTGACCCTGGCCGTCGATGATGCCGGTGGTGTAGAGGCGGTCGCCCACCACGGCCACGGTCGAGAAGCCATGGCCGATGCCGGAGACCGACCAGAGCTTGCGCGGGCCGCCTTCGGGCCATTCGGTGAGCAGGCCCTTCTCGCTCGAGATGCCATCGCGACGCGGCCCTCGCCACTGCGGCCAGTCGTCAGCCGTGACGGCCAGGGTCACCAGGGCCATCCATACTGCCAGGGCTGCGGCGTGTGCTCTCATGTGTGTCTCCGGTTGACCTTGATGTTGTCGGCTCCGAGTGTAATTCTGAGAGGGCGCTCCGTCAAGCCCGCACGAGCCCGCCGGCACGGCGCCGCGCCGATGCGGAGCCCGCCTCTGGAAAGGCCGCTGACCATGCAGATTCTCTTCGTGACTGACATCCACAGCCGCACCGCGGGCCTCGACGCCCTGCCGGCCGCCGACCTGGTCCTGGTCGGCGGCGATGTGACGCAGTTCGGCAGCACCGCCGACGTGCAGCGCGGCCTGGCCGCCCTGGCGGAGCGCTACCCGCGCCAGCTTGCTGTCCTGGGCAACTGCGACCCGCCGGCCGCCGAGGCGGCGCTGGAGGCGGCCGGGGTGGCCCTGCACCGCCGGGCGGTGCGCCTCGGCGATGTCGCTATCGCCGGCCTGAGCGGCTCGAACCGGACGCCCTTCCACACCCCCTACGAGTGGGACGACGCGGCCATGGCTGCCGACCTGGACCGGCTTGCCGTGCCGGCCGCCCCCGGCGGCCTCATGGTGGTCTCGCACGCCCCGCCGCTGGGCTCCGGCGCCGACCGCCTGCCGCAGGGCCGCCACGCCGGCAGCGCCGCCGTGGCGGCGTGGGTCCGCCGGCTCCGCCCCACCATGGTCCTCTGCGGGCATATCCACGAGGCCCGAGGCCAGTTTGACGTCGACGGCATCCCCGTGATCAACCCGGGAGCCCTGCGCCAGGGCCACTACGCCCTCATCACCCTCGGCGACGAGGCCCCGCGCGTCGAGATGGGCTGCCTCGACTGACCGCGCGCGAACGCGGGAAGTGCGGTAGAAGGGCTTGAGAGGAGTCAGACAGGTCAGACAGGTCAGACCGCCCCACCGGGGCCGGGCCGCCTTGGCGCGGCCTCCGGGGCGGCCTTCGCGGCCGGGGTGTGCTCCGGCGATTCCGGGTGTATGGTCTGGCTCTCGCGTGAGCGCGCCGCGGGCATCGTCCGCGGTCGCGCGGTCCAGGATCGGCAGGGAGAACGGGTCTCTATGGTTGCGTTACGTCATGTCTGCGGTTTGGGTGTGGTACTGGCGACGGCGGTGGTGCCGGTGGCGGTGGCGCTGGAGCTGGACGAATCGCCGGCGACGGCCCAGGAGTGGGGGTACCACCCGGCGCCGGGGGCGGTCAGCGCGGTGACGCCGCCGAGTTTCTCCTGGCGTCCGCAGGCCGGCGCCGCCAGCTACGAGGTCCAGTGCAGCCGCCGTGCCGACTTCACCGAGCCGGGCTATGCGGCCAGCGGCATTGTCTACAACGTGCACTGCCCGGCGCGGGTCCTGGAGCCGGGTGCGTGGCACTGGCGTTACCGCGCCGTGGCGGCCGATGGGACGATGTCCGGGTGGAGCCAGGTGCGGTCCTTCTCGATCGCGGCGGAGGCGCGGGCGATGCCCCTGCCGACGCGCGGCGAACTCCTCAGCCGGGTGCCGAAAGCGCATCCGCGTCTCTTCGTGCGCCCCGAGCAGATCGAGGGGCTCCGTCAGCGGGCGCAGACGGACCTCAAGCCGCTGTTCGACGGCCTGGTCAAGGCCTCGGAGGCCCTCCTGGCGTCGCCGCCGCCGACGGCGGAGCCGGCGACCTACCCGAAGGACATGGAGCGCAACAGCGAGGAGTGGCGCAAGCTCTGGTGGGGCAACCGCGTCTACACCATCAAGGCCCTCGACGGCGCCGCGACGCTGGCCTTCACACGCCTCATCGGCGGCCGCGACGAGTACGGTCAGGAGGCCCGGCGCATCCTCATGGAGTGCGCTCGATGGGATCCCAAGGGCGCTACCGGCTACCGCTACAACGACGAGGCCGGAATGCCCTACAACAGCCGTTTCGCGCGGACGTATTCCTTCGTCTACGACCTCCTCTCGGAAGACGATCGCAAGATCTGCCGCGAGGTGATGGCCGTGCGCGGCGAGGAGATGCACCGCCACCTCTATCCGCGCCACCTGTGGTCGCCGTACTCGAGCCACTCCAACCGCGCCTGGCACTTCCTGGGTGAGGTGGGTCTGGCCTTCCTGGACGAGATTCCCGAGGCCGGCGAGTGGGTCTGGTTCGCCGCCAATGTCTTCGCCAATGTCTACCCGGTGTGGTCCGACGAGGATGGCGGCTGGCACGAGGGCATGGCCTACTGGAACAGCTACATCGAGCGCTTCACCTGGTGGGCCGACATCATGCACGTGGCCATGGGCGTGAAGGCCTACGACAAGCCGTACTTCAGCCGCATCGGCGACTATGCCCTGTACATGCAGCCGCCGGGGACGGTCGGCGGCGGCCTGGGCGACCTGGTGGCGGAGCGGACCTCCTCGTCGAATCTGCGGCTGATGGAGGTCTTCGCGGCCCAGGCCGGCAATCCCTACTGGCAGTGGTATGTCGAGGCGCACGGCGGCGCCCCGGATCTCGGCGGCTATGTCGGCTTCCTGCGCGGCGCGCTGCCGGCGGTGGCGGCGCGGCCGCCGCTCGATCTGCCGACGTCGAAGTGCTTCCGCGGCACTGGCCAGGCGGTGCTGAACGCGACCCTCCTGAGCGCCGCGGACAACGTCGGGATGATCTTCAAGTCGAGCCCCTTCGGCACCCAGAGCCACGGCTACGACTCGCAGAACTCCTTCGCGCTCTATGCCTACGGCGAACGCCTCCTCGTTCCGACCGGCCGCCGCGACAGCTATGGCACGCCGCATCACCGCAACTGGATGTGGCAGACCAAGTCGACCAACAGCATCACGGTCAACGGCCGCGGCCAGGGCGTCCACTCGGCCGCCGCTACCGGCCGCATTGTCGACTTCGTCTCGAGCGACCTGATGGACTACGTCGCCGGCGATGCCACCACGGCCTACGAGGGCCGCCTCAAGGGCTTCACCCGCCGCGTCCTCTTCATCAAGCCGGACACCTTCGTCATGGTCGACGCGCTCGCGGCTCCGGAGCCCTCCAGCTTCGAGTGGCTGCTGCATGCGCCGGTGCCCATGACCCTCGACGGCCAGGACGACATCCGCGTCGTGAATGGCCGCGCCGCCTGCCGGGTGGCGCTGCTCTGGCCTCGCGGCCTGGCGGTGACGCAGACCGACCAGTTCGACCCGCCGCCGCGGGCGCGCATCAAGCTGACCGAGTACCACCTGACCGCCGCGACGCCGACGCCGCAGGACCGGCAGACCTTCGTCAGTGTCATCCAGGTCCACCGCGCCGACGCGGCGGTGCCCTCGGCCGCAACCCTCGAGGAGGTCCCCGGCGGTTTCGCGGTGACGGTTCCGCAGCGCGATGGCGGCAAGGCCCTCGTGCTCTGTCGTGCCGCTGACACCGGCACGGTCGCCGGCCATGGCTTCCAGATCGACGGCGCGGTCGGGGCGGTGATCCGCAGCGCCGACGGCACGGAGCGGGGCCGCTTCGTGGCGGCGGCGGAGACCCTGCCCGCGGCGGCGCCGTGACCGGCGGCACCTCCGTCACTGGCCGTTGCCAGCCTGTGGCGGAAGATCGGTAGCACCTCGACGCGCTGGAAGGCGAGTGGCCACAGACGCGAACGCGTCCACGAGCCGCCCACGACGCGCTGGAGATGCTATGCTGGACTGTCAAGGGAACCCGCGTTAGCCTGAAGTTCTGTCGCGGAACATCAGTCTGCCAACACGAGGA
>JAAYZO010000884.1 GCA_012514865.1 Lentisphaerota bacterium
CCACCGACGAGGCCGCCGCCGTCGAGGCCCTCGGCCTGCCGGTCCGCCTGGTCGAGTCCCTGACGCCCAATCCGAAGGTGACCCAGCCGGGCGACCTGGCCGTGATCGAGGCCCTGGTACGCCGCCCGGCCTGACGCCGCCGGGCCCGCCCGGCTCCGTCCCGACGCGGGAGCGCTCCCGCACGGGATGCATTTTGTCCTGCTCGCGCCCAGTTTTCGCTTGTGCAGCCCAGGGGCCCCGTCTATACTGGTGCTCATTCTGCGTGGTGGATCCGGTCGGTCGAGTTCGAGGGCTCCTCGATCAGGCCGAGCCCCTGCAGGCCAACACCCCCCAGTCAACACGATCGCCAAGCCCTGGAAAACGAGAGGGCGCCCGATGGTCGGGCGCCAGTGAGAAGGAGAACGAGGACTCATGAAGCGCACCGGAACATTCACCCTGATCGAGCTGCTCGTCGTGATCGCCATCATCGCCATCCTGGCCGGCATGCTGCTGCCCGCCCTGAGCCAGGCCCGCGAGAAGGCCCGCCGCATCAACTGCGCCAGCAACCTGAAGCAGATCGGCCTGGCGATGAAGTTGTACAGCGATGAGTTCGCCGAGGTCTTCCCCGACCTCGACGACGCGGCCAACGACGGCGACAACGAGGTCGGCCTCGACATGCTCTACCAGGGCGACTACCTCGCCACCACCAAGGTCTACATCTGCCCCAGCACCAAGGACACCCCCCTGGCCGCCGATGGCACCGAGATCCTCAACGACAACGTCAGCTACGCCTACGCCAGCGGCCACACCGAGGCCGACTGCGGCACCGACACCGGCCTGGTCATCGATGACTTCGATGATCTCGTCGGCGTCGACGGCAATGCCTCGAACCACGCCAAGTTCGGCAACGTCCTCTTCGGCGACGGCCACGTCAAGGGCTTCGCCGGCTCGACCTGGAATACCTTCGAGAACCACCGCCAGGAAGTCTTCGCCGCCGAATGATGCCCTGCCGCTGCTGACGGCCGCGGGTGCGCCCAGCCGCCCCCGGCCGTAGAACGACCTCCGAGCCCCGACTGCCGCCCGCGGCAGCCGGGGCTCGCTCTTTTGCCAATCGTCGCGTTATGGTCTGGACGGTTGCCGAGGTCACCAGCCGGGTGAGAGGGTACAGACAATCCCGAGACGATCTGTAACCACGAAAAGCACGAATGACACGAACAGGACAGGACCGGATTGGATTGGATCGGGTAGAAGAGGCCCGACACGCGAACGGCGACGGGCGCCTGCCGGACTGTCTTGCCGCTCTCACCTCTCCGAATGTCCTCCAGTTCGTGCTTTTCGTGCCTTTCGTGGGTCAATTCCCCCTTCGCGCGAGACGCTTCGTCCATGACTCGGACAAGCACCGACGCTGGCCTGGAGACCGCGCCTCGGCGGACGGTTGACAACCGTCGCACCGCAATCGGGACGGTCGCCGCGGCGCGCCATGGTCGTCGCCCGGCCCGGGCCGGCTCACGCGGCCAGGCCATCCTGTCACAAATAGCCAAAAAGTGACAAAACCGGCGCTCTATACCTTGCCAACCTGACGACTCCGACTACATTCCCATCCGTTGAGGCGCGCCGTCGCTGACATGACGACGCGATGGGTCGTGCCAAGGCCTGGCCGGCATGACGGCAACGTCGCCTGGCGTGGCGGGAGTGCGAGTCCGTGGAGCTGACAGTCAAGGACCTGGTGAGTCTGTTCGGCGTGCCCGAGCGCACGCTGTACGGCTGGATTCGCGATGCCGGCCTGCCGCACTACCGCGTCCAGGACCAGGTCCGCTTCAACCGCGTCGAGCTGCTCGAGTGGGCCACGCTTCACGGCGTGAGCTGGTCGCCGGCGGCGGTCCCGAACGCCGTGCCCACGGAGGACGCCCCGCTGAGTGCAGTGCTGGCGGCGGGTGGCGTCTACGACGACCTCCCCGGTGACGGCAAAGCCGCGGTGCTGGCCGAGGTCGTGCGCCGCATGCCCCTGCCCGCGTGCCTCGACCGCGACTTCATCCTCGACGTCCTCCTGGCGCGCGAGGAACTCGGCTCGACCGGCATCGGCGACGGCCTGGCCATACCGCACGCCCGCAATCCGATCGTCATGCGGGTGGAGCGCCCGCTGATCGCGCTGGCCTTCCTGGCAACGCCGGTCGACTTCGGTGCCATGGACGGCCTGCCGGTCCATACGGTCTTTGTCATGATCACGCCGACGGTCCGAGTCCACCTCAGCCTGCTCTCGCGTCTCAGCCTGGCCCTGCGCCATCCGACCTGGCGGGCGGTCCTGGCGGCGCGTTCCGGCGCCGACGAGATCCTGTCGACCCTGCGCCGCGTCGAAGCCGAGGCGCACCCCCGAGGCGGAGAGCCGCGATGCCCCCCCCCCTGCCCATGGTTCTGATGCTGGCCAGTCTCGTCGTGCTGACTGCCGGCGCCGCGGTCAGCCTCCTCCTCGGCGGCCGCAGCGTCCGCGCCGCGCATCGGGCCGGCCCGGTCGTCACCCTCGCCGGCGGCCTGCCGGCCCTGGCGGCGGCGGCGTGGGTCCTGGTGACCGGCGAGACCCTGCACCTCCGCCTCGCCTGGGACCTGCCCCTGGGCTCCTTCAGCCTCTGCCTCGACCCCCTGGCGGCCTTCTTCGCCCTGGCCATTGCCGCCGTCGCCATGCTGGCGGCGGTCTATGGCCACGGCTACCTCCTGGCCTACCTGGACCGCAAGCCCCTCGGCGTCTCGTGGTGCCTCTACAACCTCCTGGCGGCAAGCATGCTGATGGTCACCCTGGCCAGCAATGGCATGCTCTTCCTCATCGCCTGGGAACTGATGTCGCTAACCTCGTTCCTGCTGGTCCTGTTCGAGCACGAACGCCCCGAGGTCCGCCGCGCCGGCTGGACCTACCTGGTGGCCATGCACCTCGGCACCGCCGCCCTCCTGCTGCTCTTCGTCCTGCTCGGCCGCGACGCTGCCAGCCTCGACTTCGCCTCCTTCGCGGCGCCGGCCGGCGCCATGGCCGGCTGGGCCTTCGTCCTGGCCCTCATCGGCTTCGGTACGAAGGCCGGCCTGATGCCCCTGCATGTCTGGCTCCCCGAGGCCCACCCGGCCGCGCCCTCGCACGTCTCGGCGGTGATGAGCGGCGTGATGATCAAGACCGGCCTCTACGGCCTGCTGCGCCTGCTCAGCCTCCTGGGCCCGCCGCCGGTGTGGTGGGGCTGGACCCTGCTCCTGGTGGGCGCCGCCTCGGGGGTGCTGGGCGTCCTGATGGCCCTGACGCAGCGCGACCTCAAGCGCCTGCTGGCCTACTCGAGTGTCGAGAACATCGGCATCATCGGCATGGGCTTCGGCCTCGGCCTGATCGGGCAGTCCACGGGCCACGCCGCCCTGGCCGTGATGGGCTTCGCCGGCGGCCTCCTGCACATCTGGAACCACGCCGTCTTCAAGAGCCTCCTCTTCCTCGCTGCCGGCAGTGTCGTGCATGCCACCGGCAGCCGCGACCTCGAGGCCCTCGGCGGCCTGCTGCGGCGCCTGCCCGCCACCGGCCTGGCCTTCGCCGTGGCGGCGGCGGCGATCTGCGGCCTGCCGCCCTTCAATGGCTTCGTCAGCGAATTCCTCCTCTACCTCGGCGCTCTGGCGGGCCTGGCCTCGGCCGACGGCCCGACGACGCCGGCCGTTGCCGGCCTGGTGGCCATCCTGGCGCTGGCCCTCATCGGCGGCCTGGCCGTGGCCTGCTTCACCCGCGCCCTCGGCATCGCCTTCCTCGGCGAGCCGCGCAGCCCCGCCGCGGCCGCGGCCCACGAGGCGGGCGCCGCGATGCGCCTGCCCATGGCCATCCTGGCGGCCGCCTGCCTCGCCCTCGGCCTCGCCGGACCCCTCTCCCTCCGCGTCGCCGGCACGGTCCTGCATGGCATCCTGCCCGGCGAGGCCGCCACCGCATCCCTGGTCTGGACCGCCAGCGCCGCGGCCGTCCTCACCAACGTCAGCCGCCTCGGCCTCGGCCTGGTCCTCCTCACCGCCGCCCTCGCCTGGCTGCGCCGACGCCTCCTGGCCGGACGGCCCATCGGGAGCAGCGTCACCTGGGACTGCGGCTACGCCGCGCCCTCGGCACGCATGCAGTACACCGCGTCGTCCTTCGCCTGGCCCATCGTCGACCTCTGCCGGTGGGTCCTGCGCACCGCCCTGCGACGCCAGACCCCCAGCGGCACCTTCCCCGCCACCGCCAGTCTCGAATCGCAGGCCCGCGATGTCGTCCTCCAGGCCCTCTACCGGCCGATCTTCCTGGCCGCCGACTGGTGCGCCGAACGCCTGCGCTGGGTCCAGCAGGGCCAGAATCAGCTCTACGTCCTCTACATCGCCCTGACCCTGCTGGCTCTGCTCATCTGGAAACTGGGAGCGGGACTGTGATGCGCGGCGCCCTGTCCATCCTGCATGTCCTCCTGGCACTGGCCCTGTCGCCACTGCTGCTCGGGATCATCAACCGCACCAAGGCGGCCTTCGGCGGCCGGCGCGGGCCGCCGCTGCTGCAGCCGTATTACGACCTGGCGAAGCTCTTCGGGAAGGGCGCCACCTACAGCCGCACCACCACCTGGCTCTTCCGGGCCGGCCCGCTGCTGTCGCTGGCCTGTGCCCTCAGCGCCCTGCTGATCGTCCCGCTCGGCGGCATCGGCGGCCTGGTGGCCTTCCCAGGCGACCTGGTGCTCTTCGCCTACCTCTTCGGCCTGATGCGCTTCGTCATGGTCCTGGCGGCCCTCGACACCGGCTCCGCCTTCGAGGGCATGGGCGCCAGCCGCGAAGTCCAGTTCGCCATGCTCGCCGAGCCGGCCCTGCTCATCGGCCTGGGGGCCCTGGCCGCCAACAGCCGCAGCCTCTCCCTGAGCGGCCTCTACGCCGCGCCGCTGGCGGCCGCACCGGCCTGCCTGCCGGCCCTCTGGCTCCTGGCCGGCGCCTTCCTGGTCGTCCTCCTCGCCGAGAATGCCCGCATACCGGTCGACGACCCGACCACGCACCTCGAGCTGACGATGATCCACGAGGTCATGCTCCTCGACCACAGCGGCGTCGACCTCGCCCTGGCCGAGTACGCCGCCGCGGTCAAGCTCTGGGTCCTCGGTGCCCTCGTTGTCGGCGTCGCCCTGCCCTGGCGCAGCGTCACCGCCGCCGGCGACCTCGCCCTCGGCCTGGCCGGCCTGCTGGCCCTGGCCGTCGCCGTCGGCATCATCGAGTCGATCATGGCGCGCCTGCGCCTGGTACGCGTGCCCCAACTGCTGGTCACCGCTGCCGTGCTCTCGATCCTGGCGGCGGCGTGGGTGCTGAGGTGACCCCGATGCCACTCTTGCGTGACACCATCCTGCTCCTGCTGATCCTGAGCAACTTCCGCCTGCTCGGCACGGCCCGCCTCACGGCCACCATCCAGACCATGGTCTGGCAGGCGGTCGCCCTCGGCGCCCTGCCCCTGGCCCTCTACGGCCCGCACCTCAGCCCGCGGCTGGTCCTCCTCGCCCTCACCACCGTCGCCGTCAAGGGCCTCATCCTGCCCTGGCTCCTGCGCCGCGCCCTGCGCGCCTCCGAAGCCCGCCGCGAGGTCGAGCCCCTCATCGGCTTCACCACCTCGATCCTCCTCGCCACCCTGATGCTCGGCCTCTGCGTCTGGGTCGTCCGGCCCCTCGCCCATGGCATGCCCTCGGACGGGGCACGACTCCTGGCCGTCGCCCTCTTCACCATCCTCACCGGGCTCCTCATGATCGTCTCGCGGCGCAAGGCCCTGACCCAGGTCATCGGCTACCTGGCCATGGAGAACGGCGTCTACGCCTTCGGCACCGCCCTGGCCGTCGAAGAGCCCCTGCTGGTCGAACTCGGCGTGCTCCTGGACGTCTTCGTCGCCGTCTTCGTCATGGGCATCGCCATCTACCATATCAACCGCGAGTTCGATCACATCGACACGGACCGCCTGTCACTCCTGAAGGACTGACGCATGTTCTGGGCTGTCTTACTCATTCCTGCCTGCCTGGGCGTCCTGGCCCTCCTCTGGCCCGGGCGCTCGCTGCGACGGTGGCTGCTCCTGCCGGGCAGCCTCGGCCACCTCGGCGCCGTCGCCAGCCTCTGGCTTCAGCCGCATCAGGAGGGCGCCTGGCTCGGCACCGACGAGGCCGGGCTGCTCTTCCTGAGCCTGACCAGCGTGCTCTTCCTGGCGGTCGCGGTCTACACCATCGGCTACCTCGGCCGGGAGGCCGACCATGCCACCACCGATGACGAGGAGGGCTTCCTCTTCCGTAACCGCCCCGAGGCGACCTTCATCGCCGGGCTGCTGTTCTTCCTGGCCACCATGAGTCTGGTCTGCCTGAGCCGCCACCTCGGGCTGCTCTGGATCGCCGTCGAGGCCACGACCCTGGTCAGCGCCCCGCTGATCAGCTTCCACCGGCATCACCGCAGCCTGGAGGCGATGTGGAAGTACCTCCTCATCTGCTCGGTCGGCATCGCCCTGGCCCTCCTGGGCAACTTCTGCCTGGCCTACGCCGCCCGCGGCCATGGCACCGGCCTGGCCCTCGGCGACGTCCTCGAGGGCGCCGTGCTGTGCGACCCGGCCTGGCTGAAGACCGCCTTCATCCTCCTCCTCGTCGGCTATGGCACCAAGATGGGCCTGGCGCCGATGCACACCTGGCTGCCGGATGCGCACAGCGAGGCCCCGTCGATGGTCTCGGCGCTGCTCTCGGGGGCGCTCCTGAACTGCGCCTTCCTGGGCATCCTGCGCGCCCACGCCGTGCTGGCGGCGGCCGGCCTGCGCGAGTTCAGCGGCGACCTGCTGGTGCTCTTCGGCCTAGTCTCGATGGGCCTGGCCGGGGTCTTCCTCATCCGCCAGGGCGACTGCAAGCGCATGCTGGCCTACTCCAGTGTCGAGCACATGGGCATCCTGGCCCTCGGCACCGGCCTCGGCGGCCTGGCCGCGACCGGGGCACTCCTGCACGCCGTCAGCCACTCCCTCACCAAGGGGCTGCTGTTCCTGACCGCCGGGAATATCCTGGCCGCCTTCGGCACCAAGAAGATCAGCGCCATCCACGGCCTCCTCAACCGCCTGCCGACGA
>JAAYZO010000111.1 GCA_012514865.1 Lentisphaerota bacterium
ACCTGACCTATTCACGCGCCGCGCGGCGGCTCTTGAACAGGTCACCCTTCGGGCTTCGACGCGAGGCACCTGCGGCCTCTTGCTCAGGGTTAGCCTTGAGCAGGCGGCGCGACGCGACGCGCGTCGAAACTTGCGCCGCATCGCCGTGCGGCGCAAGTGGATTGTGAGCGAAGCATTCGCGCTTCGCGAATAATCAGGCTGAGTCTCTCGCGTCCTCCATGGCTGCGGGAGTGGGGGGCGACGGGACAGCGCTGCTGAGGCGGAGCCCCTCGCAGGCGCCATAGACGGGGCAGCCCGCCGGGCCGCGGGGCCGCCGGGCGGGCTGTGTGTCGGATGCCGGTGTCGGGGGTGTGTCCCGATGGCCAGCCGGCAGCGGGTCACGTCAGTCAGTGCCGATGGTGGTCCACTGGCGCGGGTGGGTGCGGTTGGACCAGCCGACGTGGCCATCGGCGTAGGCGTAGTTGGCGCCGTTGTTGTGGCGCAGGGCGACGCGGCACCGGCTGCCGCCGTCGATGATTTCCAGGAGGGTGTAGTTGGGCGTGCCGCCCGTGTAGATCTCGCTGGCGACCGAGTCGGTGGTCTCGATGGTCTCCGAGGGCTTGGCGATCTGGCCCAGGGTGCAGTAGGCCTGTGGCGTCGTGGAGGCGCCGGTGGCGGTGATGGCGATATGCGGCCGGGCGTAGGAGCACGTCGTCGGGTTGGGGGCGCCCGGCGGCCGGCGGAAGTCATGGGTCCACTCGCCGCTGGGGCAGACAATGACCTTGTAGTCCTTGAGGTAGGCCTGCATCATATCGAACCACCAGTGGAGGTCCGCGCTGCTGTTGCGGTACTCATAGGTGCTCGGCATGCGCTCGGCGTTGTCGTCGCTGTACATGGCGCGTGCCAGGGAGATCTGTTTGAGGTTCGAGACGCACGAGATGCTGCGGGCCTTCTCGCGCGCCTGGCTCAGGGCCGGCAGCAGCATGGCGGCGAGGATGGCAATGATGGCGATGACCACCAGGAGCTCGATCAGGGTGAAGGAACGTCGCGTCGGCATGGGCTCACCTCCCTCGTTGTCAGATCTGACTGGCCGGGTGTCCTGTGGCACCGCCGGCTCGCTCCAGGCCGGCTCGGCCGACGCTGGCAGGGAGAGCGGTGGCACTGCGGACGGTGGCTCTTGGCTGTCCAAGACAGAGCGTATCACCGTCTGCCCCGGGATGCAAGACCACGCCGCTCACGTTCGTGGATGCCCGAACGCCCAGTTCTGGCACCCCTTCTGGGTGCACGGTGCGTGGATTCGCGGTTCCGGGGGGCGGGCTCTCGCGCGACCCCCGGCGACGATCTGGCACCCATTCTGGGTGCGCGGCGAGGGCTGACGCGATCGCCGACCGGCTCTGGCAAGCGGCCTTGGGGGCCGTTCGATCCGGCGCCGGCGCGGGGGCCGGGGCCTACTCGGCGGGGCTGTCCGGTTCGCGGCCGAGGCGCTGTTCCAGATGCGCGCGGATGCGTTCAGCCAGGATGAGGCCGAGGCCGGGCACGGCCTCGGCGATCTCGGCGGCGCTGAGCTGGCGGATGTGGCGCACGGAGCCGAGGCGTCGCAGCAGCTCGGCACAGCGGCTCTTGCCGACGCCCTCGACCTCGAAGAGGATCGAGTCGGCGATACGCTGGCGACGCAGGGCGCGGTGGTAGGCCAGGGCGAAGCGGTGGGCCTCGTCGCGCAGGGCCTGCAGGAGCTGCAGGCCGGCGTGGTGCCGCGGCAGGACGACGGTGTCCTCGCGGTCCGGCAGGACGATCTCCTCGAGGCGTTTGGCGAGGCCGATGATGGGCAGGTGGCCGACACCGACCTCGGCGAGGACGCGCTGCGCCGCGTTGAGCTGTCCGCGGCCGCCGTCGACGACGACGAGGTCGGGCAGCGGCCGCTGTTCGCGCTGGAGGCGAGTGTAGCGCCGCGTCACCACCTCGGCCATCATGGCGGTGTCGTCGGCGGCGTCCTCCGAGCGGATGCGGTAGCGCCGGTAGTCGCTGACGGCGGCGCGGCCATCGCGGAAGCAGACCATACTCCCGACGGCCAGGCGGCCGCCGATGTTCGACATATCGAAGCACTCGATGACGGCCGGCGGCCGCGGCAGGTCGAGGGCCTCCTGGAGGGCCTTGACGGCGTCATCACGGCGCCGGCCGCGGGCCTCGATGGTGGCCCGTGCGAAGCGTCGTGTGGGAGCCCCGATGGAGGCGAGATTCTCGAGGATGTCGCGCAGTTCGGCGGCGGTCTCGAACTGCTGTGCCGCGGCCGCCTTGGCCATGCGTGCCTTGAGGTCCTCGACCACGGCGCCGGGCTGGCCCCGCAGCACGGCCAGGGCCTGCTCGAGGCGTTCGGCGTAGGCCTCCGGGGTGACCTCGCCGCTGCAGGGGCAGACGCAGTGCCGGATGACCGCGTCCATGCAGTGGCGGCGGGCTGTCGCGTCGGGATGACGGACGCGGCAACTGCGCAGGCCGAAGTGGCGGTTGAGGAAGATCACCGTCTGGCGCAGCACGCCGGCACGCGGGAAGGGGCCGAAGTAGAGCCGCTGGTCGTCCTTGCGCAGGCGCACCAGGGTCAGCCGCGGGAAGGGCTCCGAGGGATCGACGCAGACGTGCAGGAAGCGCTTGTCGTCGCGCAGTTCGACATTGTAGCGCGGGTCGTACTGCTTGATCAGCCGCGACTCGAGGAGGAGCGCCTCGGCCTCGCTGGCGACCTCGATCGTCTCGAACGAGGCGATGCTGTGGATCAGGGCGCGGAGCTTGGGGTCGGCGCGGAGCTGCCGCGAGGGCTGGAAGTACGACGCGAGGCGTTTGCGCAGCGAGCGCGCCTTGCCGACGTAGATGACCTCGCCGGTGGCGTTGCGGAAGATATAGACGCCGGGTCGGTTCGGCGTCTCCTGGAGCGAGAAGCGCGCCATCGGTTCTCCGGTCAGCTCACGGCGTCGCCGAGGGCTCGCAGGCCCGGGCGCTGCTGTAGCGTTCCAGGTGGTAGTGGATGTCGCGGTCCGGCATCGGCAGCCGGTCGAGGGCGACGCCGCTCTCGGCGAAGAAGGTCTCGGCCAGGGTCTCGTGGAAGTCGCTGAAGATGACGACGCGGCGGACTCCGGCGGCGACAAGGGCCTTGGCGCAGGCGGTGCAGGGCATATTCGTGACGTAGGCGGTAGCGCCGGTCAGGCTGATGCCATGCTGGGCGGCCTGGCAGATGGCGTTGATCTCGGCGTGGTTGGTCCGCACGCAGTGGTTGTTGACGACGATACAGCCATGGGTGGTGCAGTGCGGCGTGCCCGGGAGCGAGCCGTTGTAGCCGGTCGAGAGCACGAAGCGGTCGCGAACGAGCACGCAGCCGCAGTGCATGCGCGGGCAGGTGGCGCGCTCGGAGGCCAGCATCGCCAGCTTGAGGAAGTACTCATCCCAGGAGGGCCGCCGCCTCTCAACCGCCGCGTTCTGCCTGTGACCGTCCGATGCCATGAAAGGCCTTCCGGTTGGCCTCGCGACCGCAAGGGGGCCGTGAGGCATAGCACGTCATTGCCGACGAACACCACGAGGCTCGCCCCGCGGTGCCGCGTCGGCACGACGGCACTTCTGCTCAAAGGACTCGTCCGGCTCATGGACGCCGGCGCGTCTGTGGCGACGTGCTGTTCCGGGAGCGGGTCGGCACGTTGTCCCGTACCGACCCGCGACCGGAGTCCACGGCTGGGGCCTGTCTCAGGCCTTGTCCGCCGCCGGCGGGGTGTCGCCGGCCGCGGCTTCGCGCAGCTCTGCCTCGGACAGGGGCATGGCGCGGTGGTCACGGATGCGCTCGACGCGCTTCAGCAACTGCCGCTCGAGCTTCTCGACCACCTCGTCGATGGCCATCCGCGGGAGGCTGTCCCCACGAGCCGTGGCGTTCAGCGTCATGTTCTTCCCGGCGAGGTGCCCCTCGGCGACGCAGCGCCCGCGCTCCTCACTCAGCACCAGGCGCGCCGACGTCAGCTTGGAGTACTCCCGGGTCAACTGCTGGACCTTCTCCTCAGCGTAGTCGCGCAGGGCTGCGTCGACTTCGAACTGCCGTCCGCTGATGATGATCTCCATGGTCGCTCCTTTCTGGCCTGGCCGCGATGCCGTGCCACCACTCCACCGTCCCGGCGGTCAGCTCGTGAACAGGGGTCCGAGGTAGACTCGCCGGGCCTGCTCGTCATTGATCAGGAAGTCGCTGTTTCCATGCACCAGGATCTGGCCGCTGCAGATGAGGTAGGCCCGATCCACGATGGCGAGGGTCTCCCGCACCTGGTGGTCGGTGATCAGGATGCCCAGGCCGCGATCGCGCAGATACGCGATGATCTTCTGCACCTCGTAGACATTGATCGGGTCGATGCCGCTGAAGGGCTCGTCCAGGAGGATGAACCGCGGCGACGTCGCCAGGGCCCGCGTGATTTCCAGGCGGCGGCGTTCCCCGCCGCTCAGGGTCATGGCCTTCTGTTTGGCCAGCTCCGTGAGCTGCAGCTCGTTGAGCAGGTCACGCAGGCGCTCCTGGCGCTCCGAGCGGCTCAGGTCGAGGGTCTCCAGGACCGCCATGATGTTATCCTCGACCGAGAGTTTCCGGAAGATCGAGGGCTCCTGCGAGAGGTAGCCCATGCCGAGCCGGGCGCGCTCGTACATCGCCAGGCGCGAGACATCCTGGCCGAGGAAGGCGATGCTGCCGTCGTTGGGCGCGATCATGCCCACGATCATGTAGAAGGTCGTCGTCTTGCCGGCGCCATTGGGCCCGAGCAGTCCGACGACCTCGCCGGCGTTGACCGTCATCGAGACGCCATTGACGACGCGCCGGCCGCGGTAGGCCTTGACCAGGTCATGCGTTTCGAGCAGGGGGGCGCCCAGGGTCATGGTGCGGGAGCCTCCTTCCTGGTCTTGTCGTCTGGTGTTCCCGGGGCCTTGTCGTCACGACGGAACAGATCGCCGCCGCTCCGAACCTTGTCCTCGGGAATGCCGAATTCAATCTGGACGCCCTCACCTTCGGCCTTGAACTGCTGTTTACCGCGCAGGTAGACGATGGTCTCGGCGCCCTTGGTGAAGAATCCCTGGTCGCGGTCCTCGAGGTACGGCTGGTCGGTGAGCACGACCGTATCGGCGGTGGTGTCGTAGATCGCCTTGCCGGCAGTCGCCTTCTTGGCGGTGCCGAGTTCACGGATGACGACATCGCCGATGGCCTCGACACGGCTGACGCTGTTCGTCTCGGTGAGGAAGACATCCATGCGTTCGGCCGTCAGCATGATCTGCGCGTCGGTGACGCTGACCTGCTTCTCGAAGGTGGCGAAACGCTTGACGAAGTCGTAGAGGACGCTGCGGGCATTGATCACCAGCTTGCCCCCGGAGGCCGTCGCCATGACGGTCCCCTGCCCTGCCGCGGGAGCCTCCGCAGCCGCCAGCGACGGTCCTGCAACGGCCAGAGCGGCCGCCACCAGGGCCACGACCCCGAACCTGTCCATCCATCCACGTGTCTTCATCATCATCCCCTTCGACCCGTCGCGCGCCCTGGAGTTCACGGCGCGACCTTGCCTTCAGCCTGCTTTTTCGCGTTGTCGTCCGGTCCGGCCGGCGCGGCCGGCGCGGCCGGGTGTGTCGGCAGGACCGCATCGAGGTCCTCGCCGGCCCGGACCAGCTCCATGCGGACGGCCTCGCGCACACGCAGGCGGCGCTCCGCCATGAGCATATCGAAGCCGATGCCGTCCAGGATGATGCCATCGCTCTCGACATGCACCGGCGCGGCGCTCTCGATGAGGCCGCTGTCCTGGTAGTAGGTGCAGGCCTGCGCCTGGATCACGGCGGTCCGGTCCTCGCCGGTCTCGAGGCGCAGAGTCACACCGCTGAGTTCGTAGACGGTCCCGCGGATCACCGCCGACTGGCCTTCGAGGAACCAGCGCTGGCCGCGCTCGCCGCGGCCCTGGGTCTTGAACTGCTGCAGGTGGATCACCGCCCCGGGCTGCTGGAGGTCCAGCCCGCGGCCCGGGGTCGCCGTCAGGATGACGCCGACGACAAGCCACAGCAGGCCATGCCGGCGGCGTCTGTGCGGCGCGGTGGCCAGGACTGCTGCGGTGACGTGATGTGCCTCAGCACTCATAGCGTCGGCAGACCTCCGACCATACGCCGCGCGCCTTCAGGAGCCGCTCGGCGACCTCACGGACCGCCCCGCGCCCCCCGGGTGCCGCGGTGACCCAGTGGGCGACGGCGCGCACCTCCTCGGCCGCGTCCGCGACCGCCACGGCCAGGCCGACCCGCCGCAGCACCGGGATGTCAATCAGGTCATCGCCCACGTAGCAGCACGCCGCCGCCGACAGCCCGAGGCGCTCGAGGAGGCCCTGCAGGCCGGCGGTCTTGTCCGTCGCGCCCTCGACCACCGCATCGAGGCGGAGCTCCTCGGCACGACGGCGGTTCGCCGGGCTGGCGCGGCCGCTGAGCAGGCACACGCGCACCCCGGCATTCTGCAGCAGCCGGATGCCCAGGCCGTCGCGGACGTCGAAGAACTTGATCTCGTCGGGGCCGCTGCCGTAGCCGATGCGGCCGTCGGTGAGGACGCCGTCGACATCGAGGATGACGGCGCCGATATGGTCAGCGGCTGTGGCTGTGTTCATGGATTGCCTTGAAGGACCGGAGCAGGTCGCGCAGTTCATCGAGGGCCAGGGAGTTGGCGCCATCGGAGAGGGCCCGCGCCGGCTCGGGGTGGGTCTCGATGAAGAGGCCGTGGACGCCGACGGCGGCGGCGGCGCGCACCAGCGGCGCGATGAACTGCCGCTGGCCGCCGGAGGCGGTGCCCTGGCCGCCGGGGAGCTGGACCGAGTGCGTGGCGTCGAAGATCACCGGCACGCCCAGCTCGGCCATGATCACGAGGCCGCGCATGTCCACCACCAGGTTGTGGTAGCCGAAGGTCGTGCCGCGTTCGGTCAGGAGGACCTTGTCGTTGCCGGTCTGACGCACCTTCGCGACGGCCGGACCCATGTCCTCCGGAGCCATGAACTGGCCCTTCTTGATCGACACCGGCCGGCCGGTCTCGCCGGCGGCGACGAGGAGGTCCGTCTGCCGACAGAGGAAGGCGGGG
>JAAYZO010000112.1 GCA_012514865.1 Lentisphaerota bacterium
CCGCGCCACGTAAATCCGTGCTTCTCCCCTCCCCCTTCCGCGTGCTCCGTGTGCTCCGTGGTTCTTCCCCCTTTCCCAACCTTGGGCGTTGGGCATTGGCCGTTCAGCGTTGGGCGTTCTTGCCCCCTTCTCTCCCCATCCGCGGTTCTCCCCTCGCCCCCCGTTCGTGCCATTCGTGCCGTTCGTGGTCTACCCCCCCCTCCTCAGCCCGAGGTCGGAGATCAGAGGTCCGAGGTCGGCAACGCGGCGTCACCGTTCCGTCCCGGCACCGACCGCGACGCCTCGCGCAACGGCGGCAGCGCCGCCGCCATGGCCGCGCTGACATCCACCACCTCCCCGTCGCGCTCGAAGGCCCGCACCATCCGCCGGAACACCGCGCTCGTGCACTGCGCCACCAGGCAGTCGCTGTCGGCAATGACCAGCATCTCGCGACGTGCCCGCGTGTGCGTGACATTGACGCGGTTCGGATCGCCAATAAAGCCGATGCCCTGGTTCGCGTTGCTCCTGACGTAGGTGATGATCACCACGTCGCTCTCGCCGCCCTGGAAGCTGTCCACCGTCGCAATCCGCGACCGCAGAAAGGCCTTCCAGGCCGTCGCGTCCGGCGCCGCCGCGCCCATGACCGCCGCCGCCGCCGCCAGCGTCAGGCTGCTGCGGATGAGCTGCACCTGCCGCCGGTACGGCGAGATGACCGTGATCTCGTGCAACGGATACCGCCGCAGGCAGTCCAGGACCAACTGCACCGCCAACGCCGCCTCGAGACTGTTCTCCAGACCCGGCCGACGCGCCTCCAGGACCAGCCGCTCCGAACGCACCGACGCCGGCAGCGCGCTGGTCCGGTACAGCCGCAGCGTCCGCGCCGGGAAACGCCGCTGGCGCTCCGCATACGGCAGCGCGAAGTACTCCGCCTGGTCCGTCGCACGCATGCGCGCGTCATAGAACAGCGTCGAGGCAAAACGCATCAGACGCGGATTCTGGCAGCGGTACGAGCGGTTCAGCATCAACAGCGGGAAACCCCGATTCTCGGTCAGCCACTGCAGGCCGCTGTGCGTCACCAGACGCCACTGCGAGGGCAGACGCGGCCCACAGGCCACGGCGAGATCCTCGAGAAGGCCCGCCTCCAGCGGAAACGGCGGGAGCTGCATCGGGTCGCCAAAGCACACCACGCGCTGCGCCAGGGAGGCGCAGAGGAGCATCTCGGCGGTACGGGCCATGCCGGCTTCGTCGAAGACCAGTGCGTCGAAGGGGCCCTGTGCCTCGCGGCTCACATACACCGCGTCGCTGCGCAACAGCCCGATCGGGGTGCCGGCCAGAATCAGACTGCCACTCGCACGCCGACGCTCGACCAGACGCGCCTGTACCGCCGGGTCGGCATGCCAGAACGCCTCCGCGACGTCCGCCGCCACCGCCTCGCGGCTGTGGCCCACCCGCAGCACCGGCAGATCACTCAGACGCCGACAGAGGTTGTCCACGGCCGTGTTCGACGGCGCCGTGATCAGCACCCGCCGACCCCGCTGGCAGAGCTCGCGCAGGATGCTCTCCAGCACCCGCGTCTTGCCCGTCCCCGGCGGGCCCTGCACCAGCACCAGGGGATTCCCCTCACAGACCGAGGCCGCAAACGCCCGCGCCTGCGAGGCGTCGAGATCCGCCGGCGCCACCCCGACCCGGCCGTCAAACGGCGATGGCGCCAGACCCAGGCAGCACCGCAACGACCGCGACAGGGCCTCCGGCGATTGCCGACACACAGCCGCCAGCGACGTCACCGCCGCGGTGAGGTAGTCCTCCGGGCCGCCCCGCAAGGTCGCCACCACGTCGTCGCCGCCCAGAGTCCCTTCACCAATCGTCCAGCTCAGACGGCCGTAGACGGCATGCGTGTCCAGAAGGTCGAGACGAAGCACCCCCAGCGGCGAGCCGGTAGCCCGACGCACGACGTCGAGGACCTCGCCGTCCCGCAGAGGAATCTCGGCCTGGCCCAGCGGGACTTTCACGGAGATGTCGCCGTCGATGAAGCGCTCCAGCACCGTCGCCGTCGACAGCGGCAGCATCGCCGCCCGCCGCTGCTCGGCCTGGAGCTGGCAGCAGCGCTCCAGAACCTCGAGGTCGAGGTGGGCCTCGTGCGGCGGCCGCTCGGCGATGCTGAAGACACCCGCGCCGTCATCGGCGGGCACCGGCGCCACGGCCGGCACCGACGCCGGCGCACTCGGCGCCGGCCGCACCGCACCCGCCGGCGCCACCAGCGGCGACTCGTCCGCTACCGCCGGCGCAAACGAGCCCTCCAGCGGCAGCTCGAGCTGCGGCGAGACCTCGTCGATCGCGTACTCCGCCAAGGCGCGCTCGAGCAGACGATCGCGGAATTCCTTGCGCATCTGACGCATCACCTGCATCACCCGCGGCGGATGCAGCGCCGACACCGCCTCGAGGACCTCCCGAAAGCCCTGACCGCGCAGCCGGCGGCACTCCGCCAGACGACCCGCCCGCCGCAGGTGGTCCAGGATGTCGTACATCACCTCGAGACGCTCGCCGTACGTCACCTCGGTGTCCTCGAGAAAGGTCGGCGGCTGCTCCTCGACCACCACCTCGCCATCCTGAATGAGCAGCAGCACCCGCTGCTCCGCGCCCTGGCCCTCCACCACCAGCACCGGGCACATCTCGTCGCCGTCCCAGGTGCAGAACGCCGTCCGCCCCGTGTCCTCGACCAGATCCAGGACCAGACCGCGCAACGACACCGCCGACCCATCCGGCACCGCGAACGGCCGCGGCTGCTGCACATTCTGCCAGAGCACGAAGAACTCGCGGCTCAGAGCCTGCTCGGCGTGGCGCGCCCAGCGCTGACGGACCTCGTCAAAGAAGGCCTCAATCTTGCTCAGTTCGTCGGTCATGCTCGGTGGTAAGGATCAGAGGGCACGCGGAGACACTCGTGGCGCAACGACCCGAGAACATGCCCCCGCGCCGGCCCATTCGCAAGCCCCCGCAGGCCCCCCCCGCCGCCGTGCCTCCGCACCGCCGGGGCGGCTCGTAGGAGCCATCGCGCGGCAATGCGGCCCCCCGTAGGGAATTCCACCGCAGAGGACGCAGCGACCGCAGAGGAAGGGGTGGTGAGCGAACGCCCCGGAGCGATGCCTCCACGTGGGGTTTCGGTTCCTCGGGATCGAGATCGCTATCCGGATCGGGATCGACGTCCGGTCCTTCCATGTCAGAACGGCACTCTTGGCGATTTCGATAACGACCCCGATAACGACCCCGACAGCGATCCCGATAGCGACCCCGATAACGACCCCGATAACGACCCCGATAGCGATTCGGACTCTCCCAACTCAGGACTGGGCCCCCTGTCGGGACGTGTTCTATAGGTGTCACTACAACCTGCAGGCAAGGCGAATTCCAGGTCCCGCCCAGCCGACAAACCTGTCATGCACCCCGTCCCCCGCCGGGTTGCGCCAGGCCTCGCGCCATGTACATTAAGCCCCTCTGCTGCACTCTGGGCCGGAGTGGCGGAATGGCAGACGCGCTAGACTCAAAATCTGGTAACCGCAAGGTTGTGTGGGTTCGAGTCCCTCCTCCGGCACCACCTCTCTATTCACCTATGTACCTTGTCTCAAGGTACTAATGACTCAGCAGAAACGCCCGAAAACAGCCGTCCTTCAAATATCCTTCAGTTCAGTCCGTGCCGTATCGGCCCAAGGGAAAGCGGGCAACTCGGGGGGACGGCGCGGTGAGGCAGAAGCTGCTAGGGCTACTCCTTGCATCCACGGTTTCCGCGCCAGGGGGCGTCAGTTGGCCCGCTGGTGGCGTCGTACTCAGGCCAGCAGTCTGTCGATTTCGCGGGACGACTCTTCGCGGCGGGTTTCTTTGGCGGAATGCAGTGCCATCGTCACGGTATCGTGCCCCGTCCAAGTCATCAGGATGTTCAGAGGAACCCCTTTCTGAACGCACTTCCTGACGAAGTAGCGGCGGAACGCGTGCCAGAGCATGTCCCGCGATGGGGTGATCCCGGCTTTCCTTAGGTACCGCTTCAGCAGGCGACGGGCTGGTTCCCCACCAACGTCGCCGTCCTGCCTGCTCCCCGGTGTTGCGTACTTGGACTGAATGGGGTTGGCAAACAGGTGGTCCGTTGGCGAACGGCAGGCGTCAGCCCGACGCCGAAGGATTTCCTGCACTGCTGGAAGCATCGGGATCTGCTTCACTTCCTTGGCGTCCTTTGGGGTCCACCCGTTCCTGGCCCGAATGTCGATAAGGGGGTGACCTTCAATCCACAGGAGGCACTCGGGAGTCAGGTGCTCCGTAAGCGTCGCATATACCCCATCTGGCGGGGATGAGGGCAGTCGGGATATGGTTGGCCTCGATCGGGCTGGCGGTGTGGTGCCGCCGGCCGGACGGGATCGGAGGCCGGGACGATGTCGGATGGATCGGCGAGGGCGCAGCGTCGTGAGCACTGGCGCG
>JAAYZO010000885.1 GCA_012514865.1 Lentisphaerota bacterium
CGGCCGACCAGGGCCAGCCACTCGCCGCTGTCAACCCGGAAGGAGACGCCGCGCAGGACGTCGATGCGATGGCGTTCGAGGCGGAAGTGCCGGTGCAGGTCCTGCACCTCGAACACGGCCTGGCCGCCGGCGGCCGCCGGAGTGGAACATGCGCACGCGACGGCCATCAGTTCTCCTCCTGCAGGGCCTGCGCCGGCGACATGGCCGAGGCGTACAGGGCCGGTATCAGCGAGGCCATGACGCAGATCAGCAGCGAGGTGACCGTGATCAGGACCACATCGCCGGCCATGGGCTTGCCGGGTATCTGGGTGAGGTGATAGAGCTCGGGCGGAAAGACATCCACGCCCATGGCGCGGCTCAGGACCCCGGCGATGGCATTGCGGTAGTGGATCACCAGCAGGCCGAGGCCGACGCCGAGGAGGGTCCCGACCAGGCCGATGATGCCGCCGACCATCAGGAAGATGCGCGCCACCAGCCCCCGGCTCATACCCATCGCCTTGAGGATGCCGACCTCGCGGGTCTTCTGCACCGCCACCGTGATCAGCGTCCCCGCAATCCCGAAGGCGGCCACCACCACGATGAAGGTCAGCAGGAACACCATCAGGGTCTTCTCCACCCGCAACGCCCCGAAGAGGAGCTGGTTGACCTCCTGCCAACTGCGCACGGTGCAGTCGCGCAGCTCGTCGCGCAGGGCCTCGAGGAGGGCATCCATGCGGAAGGGATCACGGACGCGCCCGTGCACGCCGGTGGCGGTGCCCCAGTCATAGCCGAAGAGCTCGGCGGCCTGGTCCAGATGCAGGTAGATCAGGCCGCTGTCGAAGTCGTAGACGCCCATGGTGAAGATGCCGGCAACGCGCACCGACTCGGGGACGTAGACCTCGTCGGGCTCGGTGACGCGGATGGCGCCGTCCTCCTGCCAGGAGATGTTGCCGGTGAGGCGCTGCGGCGCGTGGATGAGGAGGTCGTCGCCGATCTTCAGGCCGAGTTCGCGGGCCATCATCGAGCCGATCAGCGCCTCGCCCTCGCGGATCTCGAAGCGGCCCTCGAAACGCCCGTTGCTGCCGATGCTGCTGACGAGGGCCTCGAGGTCCGGCTGGATGCCCTTGACGGCGCGCACGCTGGAGCCGTCACGAACCTGGATCAGGACGGGGCCCTCGATGACCGGCGCCGCCAGCACGCCATGCGCCGCGAGCGTCTTGATCACCGCGCCGGGATCGACCAGGCTCGACTGACCCGGCCCCGGGCTGATCACCAGGTGCGACTGCACGCTGAGGATGCCCTTGCGGATGTCCTCGTCAAAGCCGCTCATCACCGAGGTGACGATGATCAGAATGGCGACGCCCAGGGCCGGACCGATCAGGCTCAGGAGCGTGATGGCGGAAACAAAGGTGCGCTTCGGGCGCATGTAGCGCAGAGCCAACAGGACGTCCGCCGGTAGCTGCATGAGGATCTCCGCAGAGCCGCCACAACCCCTGGGACGGCGACAGCCCAGACTATACGGTAACCAGCCGCCGCGCTCAAGTCGCCCCGCCGGCGGCGCCCTGGCCAGGGCGGCTTGGGCGGCCTGGGCAGGCGTGGTATGTTAGCCGGCATTCGGCGCGTGGGAAGCGCCGCGGCGGCGTGAGTGGCTCAACCTGAGGAACGCAGCAGCGTGATTCTGGTCTCGTTCGGTCTCTGGTTCATCGTGGTCTTCGGCGTGCGCATCGGGGTCTGGGGCAACCCCCTGTACCAGATGGTCGCCGAGGCGGAGGTCTCGTTGCTGTCCGGCGTCGAGGCGCTGGTCCTGGGGCACAAGCCGGAGGGCACGCCGGCCGAGCTGCAGTTCGTGCGCAGCTTCACGAGGCGGGTGCTGACACAGATGGGCATGCTCGGCCTGGAGGTGGTGGTCTTTGCGCACCTGTGGTGGGTGCATGTCCTGCCCGGGCTCTGCCTGGCGGTGCTGGCGAAGGACCTCGCCGGTGTCGGCGCCGGCCTGCTGGTGGCGCGTCGCGACCGCGACCGCGGCGTCCTGGCGGTGGTGCGCAAGGCGCCGCTGTGGCTGCTCCTGGCCGAGCGTGTCAGCGCCATCCTGTCAGCCGGCGCGGCCCTGGTGCTGTTTCTGACGATCAACGGCCTGCGGCCCTGGTGAGCAGGGCCCCTTTCCGGATATGCCATGACCCATGAGGCACAGAGCAGCACGGCCGGCCCGAATGTGTTCCTGGTGACCGGCAACGACCCGGCGCTGGTCGCGGCCGAGACGGCCCGGATCATCCGCGAGGTGGCCGGCAGCGACCCGGACCCGTTCGCCCTGGAGGTCGTGCGCGAGACCGACGACAGCGCCCCCGAGGAGATCCTGCGCCAAGTCGCCCGGGCGGTGCAGACGCCGCCCTTCCTCGGCGGCCGCAAGACCGTCTGGCTGCGCGACTTCTCCGGCTTCGCGGCCGACAGCGCCGCGGCCAAGACCAAGAGCCCCGACGCCACCGCGCTGCGCGACCTGGCCGAGATCATTGAGAAGGGCATCCCGGCCGACGTCGTGCTGGTCATGGATGGCCCGGGCGTCGACTCGCGGAAGCCGCTGGCCAAGGCCTGCCAGGGGCGCGGCAAGGTCATCGTCTGCGAACGGCCCAGCCTGCGTCAGCGTCAGTGGCGCGAGGAGATGAACGCCGTCATCCGCCGCCGGGCAGACGAGCGCGGCGTCCGCCTCGGTGACGATGTCGTCGAGCTGCTCACCGACTGCCTGGGCACCGACACGGCCCGCATCGAGAGCGAACTGGAGAAGCTCATCTGCTATGCCGGCGGGCCGGAAAGGCCCATCACCTGCGAGGCCGTCGAGGCGCTCTGCCATGGCCAGGGCGAGGAGCTGCCATGGGCGCTGACCAACGCCCTCGGCCGGCGCGACCTCACCGAGGCCCTGCGCATCATCGGCGTGCTCCTGCAGCAGAGCGGCGACGAGGGCACCGGGGCGCGGGCCCTGCTCGGCCAGATGGCGCGCTTCTACCGCGAGCTTCTGGAGACCAAGGTCTTCATGGCCGAACGCCGTCTGCGCTCGCCGCAGGCCCTGGTGAACGCCCTGCAGGGCATGACTCCGGAGGAGAAGGCCCGCTGCAGCGCCGCGGGCCTGGGCATTGTCAACGGCAGCCCGTACCGCGGCCGGCCGCTGGCCGAGCAGTCCGGCCTCTACTCCGGCCCCGAGCTGATCGCGGCCCTGCGCGGCCTGCGCGACGCCTTCCTGCGCTGCGTCACGGCCGGCGTGCCCGAGCGCGTCGCCCTCGAAGAGATCGTCATACGGACGGCGGCCGCGCCGGCGCCGTCCAGGAGATCGTCCCGATGATGAGCACGATGGATTTCGAGACCAGTCTGGAAGTCCTGCGCATCCTGTCCGGCGCCCTGACCGTGCCGCACAGCCTCGACGACGGCCTGAAGCACATCGCCCGCATGACCGGCGAGCTGATGGCGACCGAGCAGACGGTGCTGCTCCTGCGCGACGAGGACCGCCACGAGCTGATTGTGCGCACCAGCGTCGGCATCAACGGCCCGAACATCCGTGTCGGCCATCCCCTGGTGGTCCCCGAGCGTCTCAAGCAGGTGCTCTGGCGGGTGCGCAGCCTGCACCAGATCAACTGGATCGAGGCCGGCATTCCCGACATCGGCTTCCCCATCCTGGTGGTGCCGATCTGCGTCAAGGGCGAACGCATCGGCCTGATCCTCACCGGCAAGTCGCGCGCCGGCACGCCCGGCTTCGACACCATCCACCGCAAGCTCTTCGGACTGATCGCGCCGTTCGCAGCCCTGATGATCGAGAACGGCAAGGTCTACGACTACCTCCGCCAGACCTTCGCGCAGCACTCGCAGGAGCTGATCGAGGCGAACCGCCGCGACGCGGGCCGGCGCGACCAGGCCGAGCAGCTCATGATCTCGTCGCTGAACAACCCGAACAAGGTCGTCCGCCTCCTGGCGGAGTCCTTCTACAAAGAACTGGCCCGCGCCGGCTTCAGCCCGGGCCACATCACCACGGCGGCGGCGCATATCCTCGAGTGCATCACCCGCAGCGAGCCGCCGGCAGCGAACGGCCGCTGAGGCGGCGACCCGACGACGGAGGAGACGACCATGGCCCTCTGGGGCGGACGATTCAGCAAGACGACCGACGCGGCTGTCGCGGCCTTCTCGGCCTCGGTGGCCTACGACCAGCGCCTCTACCCCTACGACATCCAGGGCAGCATCGCGCATGTGCGCATGCTGGCCCGGCAGGGCATCATCGCCACGGCCGACGCCGAGGCCATCGAGGCCGAGCTGCTGGCCATACGCGGCCGCATCGAACGCGGCGAGTTCGTCTGGCGTGAGGACCGCGAGGATGTCCACATGAACATCGAGGCGGCCCTCATCGAGCGCCTCGGCGAGGTCGGCGCCCGCGTCCACACCGGCCGCAGCCGCAATGACCAGGTCGCCACCGACGAGCGGCTCTACCTGCGCGCCGAGGCCGCGCGCCTCGACGGCCTCGTCGCCGGCCTCCAGCGCGGCCTGCTCGCCCAGGCGCGTGCCGCCGGCGAGGCCATCCTGCCCGGCCTGACGCACCTGCAGAATGCCCAGCCGGTCCTGGCCGCCCATCACCTCCTCGCCTACGTCGAGATGCTCGAGCGCGACCGCGAGCGCCTGCGCGACTGCGCCCGCCGCCTGAACCGCTCGCCGCTCGGCGCCGGTGCCATTGCCGGCTCGACCCTGCCCCTCGACCGCGAGATGACGGCCCGCGACCTCGGCTTCGACGAGGTCCTGCGCAACAGCATGGACGCCGTCGCCGACCGCGACTACATCGTCGAGTTCCTCGCCTGCCTCAGCATCGCCGCCATGCACTGCTCCCGCCTCGCCGAGGATGTCATCCTCTGGGTCAGCCAGCGCTTCGGCTTCATCGACCTCGATGACGCCTTCTGCACCGGCTCCAGCCTCATGCCGCAGAAGAAGAACCCCGACGTCGCCGAGCTGGTCCGCGGCAAGACCGGCCGCATCTACGGCCACCTCATGGGCATCCTCACCATCCTCAAAGGCCTGCCGCTGACCTACAACCGCGACCTCCAGGAGGACAAGGAGGGGCTCTTCGATGCCATCGACACCATGGCCATGGTGCTGACCTGCCTGGCGCCGATGATGGCCACGGCCCGCATTCGCCCCGAGGTCATGGCCGCCGCCGCGGCCGACCCGGCCCTGATGGCCACCGACCTCGCCGAGTGGCTGGTGCGCCAGGGGGTACCCTTCCGCGATGCCCACCACATGGTCGGCCGCTACGTCCGCGACTGCGCCGAGCGCGGCCAGGCCCTGGACCAGGCCAGCCTCGAGCAGATGCGCCAGAGCATCCCGCTGGCGCAGCCCGAGTGCCTCGAGCTGTTCGCGGCCCGCCGCAGCGTCGCCGGGCGCGACCTGACCGGCGGCACCGCACCGTCGCAGGTGGCCCGCCAGCTCGCCTTCTGGAGCCGCCGCCTGGAGACTGCGGAGGAGACCGCGCCATGAACCCGCGACTGACCTCGTATGACGTCACCCCGCGCCTCCTGACCGTCGGCGAGACGGCCGAGGTCCGCATCCGCCCGCGCTTCCACCACGCCGCCCTGCCGGCGGCCGCCCGCGTCGAGGTGGTCGTCTGCGAGCGCGACACCCGCCAGCGCCACCCCATCGAAGCCCGCCGCGACGACGCCGGCGGCCTGACCGTCTGCCTCACCCCGCAGCGCGAGCAGGAGATCGTCCTGGCCGTCACCGCCACCGTCGAGGGCCAGACCGCCCGCCGCGAGGAGTTCCCGCTCTTCGCCGTACGGCCGGACCTCATCGGCCTCCGCCCCTGGAAAGGCGACATCCACCTGCACAGCTCGCGCTCCGACGGCCGCGAGGCGCCCGCCTATGTCGCCGCCGCCTGCCGGCAGATCGGCCTGGATTTCATGGCCCTCACCGACCACCGCAACTACCGCGCCTCCCTCGAGGCCCAGGCCGCCTTCCAGGGCCTCGCTATCGACTTCCGCATCTTCCCGGGCGAGGAGGTCCACCCGCCGGACAACCCCGTGCATATGGTCAACGCCGGCGGCAGCTTCAGCGTCCAGGACCTCATGGCCGACCGCGCCGCCTACGACGCCGAGATCGCGCGGCGTGCCGAGGCCATGCCCCCCGGCCTCACTCCCGACGAGCGCCGCATGATGGCCTCGTGCCAGTGGGTCTTCGAACAGATCCGCCGCGGCGACGGCATCAGCATCCTCTGCCATCCCTACTGGATCACCGGCGATGCCCACAACATCACCGAGGACCTCCAGGACGCCCTCTACGCCGCGCGCGCCTTCGATACCCTCGAGGTGATCGGCGGCTTCTTCCGCCACCAGATGGAATCCAACGCCCTGGCGGTGGCGCGCTGGCAGCAGTGCCGCGCCGCCGGGCAGGACATGCCGGTGGTGGGCGTCTCTGACGCGCACGGCTGCGAGCGCGGCGAGCTCTTCGGGTGGTACTACAGCATCGTCTTCGCGCCCAGCACCGACTGGGCCGACCTGCGTCAGGCGATGCGCGACAGCCGCAGCCTGGCGGTCGAGGCGGTCAGCGGCGAGTTCCCGCGACTGGTGGGACCCTTCCGGCTGGTCAAGCTGGGCTACTTCATGCTCCGCGAGATCCTGCCGCTGCACGACGAGCTCTGCGTCGAGGAGGGCCGCCTGATGCGCGGCCACGCCGCCGGCGACACTGCCGCCGCGCGCGCCCTCGAGGCCCTCGGAGGCCGGGTGGCGGCCCTGTACGACAGCCTCTGGGGACGCGCCGACAACGGCCGCCGTGCCCCGTCCCGTCCGGCCTGAAGCCCCGGCACACGCACGTAAGGAGGACCGATCTCATGCGTCAGCACCTGCGGATGGGGATGGCAGCCATGCTCACAGCACTCGCGACGGCGGCCCAGCCGACGGCGGTGGTACCGGTCGACGAAGAGATCAGCCTGGGCGAGGTCCTGCGCCTGGTCGACACGGCTCAGCCGGCCCTGGCCGGCGTCGGCGAGGCCATCCAGGCCGGCCG
>JAAYZO010000886.1 GCA_012514865.1 Lentisphaerota bacterium
ACCTGTCTGACCTGTCTGACCTGTCTGACCTGTCTGACCTGTCTGACCTGTCTGACCTGTCTGACCTGTCTGACCTGTCTGACCTGTCTGACCTGTCTGACCTGTCGACCGCGCCGGCCCCTGCACCCTCCCCGGCGCGGTCGCACGGGGCGGCTCAGCGTTCGCGCGGCGTCAGGGGGTCGGTGGCGCCGACGGTGGTGATGACCAGGGGCCGTTTCGGGTCCTGGGCGAGGTAGGTTGTCGAGGTCGGTAAGGCGAATTCGATGCCCTCGGCATCGAAGCGTCGCATGATCTCGAGGTTGACCTCTTCGCACCACTGGCGGTAGTCCCAGAAGTCACTGGAGTGGAACCAGGCGATGAACTGGATGGTGAGGGCGCAGTCAGCGAAGTCTGTGAAGAACACCCGCGGGGGCTGGGCCGGGTCCTGGCAGCGGTGCCCGGCGAGGATGTCGCGCACGATCTGGAGGGCCTTCTGGACCTTCTCGACCGGGGTGTCGTAGGTGATGCCGAGGGTGCCGACGCGCTTGATGCTCGGACGCCGGCCGACATTCTCGATCTTGGCGTTGGCCACCGACTTGTTCGGCAGCGTCACCAGATGCCCGTCGAGGGTGCGGATGCGGGTGCTGCGGAAGCCGATCGACTCGACCGGGCCGTCGGCGCCGTCGATGACGACGCGCTCGCCGACGCGGAACGGCCGGTCGACCAGGACCATGAGGGTCCCGAAGAAGTTGGCGATGGTGTCCTGAGCGGCAAACGCCAGGGCCAGGCCGACCACACCGGCGCTGGCCAGCAGGGCGGTGATATCCCAGTCCAGGAGGTTGTTGCCGATGAAGACGATGCCGATGACCAGGACGCTGATGCGCATGGCCCGCCGGGCGACATCCACGACCGTCGTGTCCAGCGGATTGTCGTCGCGCTCGGCCAGCGTGCGCAGGTAGCGGTCGGCGACATCGACCAGGCGGTAGAGGTACCAGAGCACCGCGGCGGCCACCACGGTCATGGCCAGACGCGTGCACAGGCCGACGATGGCAATCGGCATGCTCCCCACCACCAGGAGCATCAGGCCCAGCCAGATGCCCAGGGTCTGCACCACCAGTTGCGCCGGCTGCGCCGCGTTCGAGACCAGGTGGTCGTCGAGATTCCATGGCGTCCGCGCCGTCAGGCGCGTGGCGTAGTGGCGCAGGAACCACGACACCACGGCGCCGCCCAGCAGGGCTCCGAGGACCACCAGAACGAAGAGCGCGTAGCGCCAGAGCGCCACGCCGGCGACACGACGCCCCAGGCTGGGGTGGATCGCGCGGGCCTGGCTGTCGATAATGTCGACCTTGGCCGTGAAGAAGCTGTCGAGATCGCGCAGATGCTCGGCACGCCGCAGAGCCTCGGCGTCGCGATCCGCCGACACCACCGCCGACGACGGAGCGTCAGCCGCGGAAGCCATCACCTCCGACGGCACCTGACCTGCCGCCGTCAAAGACCAGACCACCACCACTGCTGCCCAGAACTGCCGCCTCAACACCGCGACCTCCTGCCTGACCTGCATGTCCGTTGACCCGAGACGCCAAACGCCCGACCGACTCCCGGAAGCGCCGACGCGCCCGCTGAGACCGACCCGGTCGGGTACCAGAGCCCGATAGGCCCGCCCGGACAACCGCCCCCCCCGGAGCGGCGCAGTGCTGTTTGAAAGTCCGGTTCTGGCACCCCTCCAGGGTGCATGGCGTGCAATCCGCGTTTCCGGGGGTCGGGCTGCGCGCGACCCCCGGCTACGATCTGGCACCCCTCCAGGGTGACCTAGTGAGCGCCGCCGCGATCTTCAAACAGCCCTGGGAGCGGCGGCGCGCCCGCCGAACACCAGGGACACCGGGGAGCCGACCGGCCCGCCGCGGCGCGAGGGTCTGCGGTGAGCCCCTCCTTGAGTCCCTTGAGTCCCTTGAGTCCCTTTCCGTGAGACTCCCCACCCGTCGCCCGGGGACACCCGGGCAGGCCGCGCCGAGGGCCTCGCCGGGCGACGCCGCGCCACCGCCCTGGCCGCGGCAGGAGCCCCCCCGAAACCGCCCGCCGGGTTCCGCCGGCCCTTGCGCTTCGGCCGCCCGGCGCTACATTGTTTGACCAATCAAACAATCGCGCGTGGCCGCCATGCCATGCCGGGAGGCCCGATGCCGCGTCCGGTCAGTGCTGCTCTGGAAGACTACCTCGAGGCGATCGCCGAGCTGGATGGCCGTGGTCAGCCGGCCCGTTCGCGGGACATCGCGGCG
>JAAYZO010000887.1 GCA_012514865.1 Lentisphaerota bacterium
GCGCCGTGGACCTACCTGCCGCGCGCCGGGACCCCGGATCGTATGAACGATCGCGGCGTGGTGCGGCCGGCGTCTTGTCGCAGACCTTCAGCCTGCGATGCGTCCTACCCGATTCTCCCAGGGCGTTGCCCTGGGCTGATGAATGATGCCCTTTCAGGGCGCCGGAGCGGAAGCCCACAGGGAGGCGCTGCAGGCGATGTTTCGGTCTGCCATATCCCGCGCCCCCGCGCGCCGGTGCCCCCGCTGTAGAGAAGGACCCCTCAGGGCGCCGGGGGCGCGGCGGGCGCCGGCGGCGCCGGGGGCGCGGTCGGTGGCGGCAGCTCGATCGGTCCGACGAGCTTCGGGCTGGTCCCGACGCGCAGGCCCTGCAGGGCCGGCACGAAGGCGGTCGCGAAGAAGGTCCGCGCCGGGATCTCATCGCGGTAGAGCTGCTGGCGGGTGATCACCTGCCATCCCGCGCCCTCGGCGTGGGCGCGTTCGACCCAGACCACGTCGAGGCTGTGGATGCAGCCCTTCAGGACGGCCCCGGACTCGGCCAGGGCCGTCCCCAGGCGCATCTGCTGCAGGAGCACGCCGGCGCGTTCGCCGTCGGTCTCGAAGCGGATGAAGTCCTTGCTGTCGAAGAAGCCCTCCCAGCCGCCGATGCGGTCCTGTCGCAGCCCGAGGCTGCCGCGGATCTCGTCGAAGAACTCCGGCGTGGCGCGTTCCGGCGCCGGCTGGCGGAACAGCGCCAGGCCTTCGTGGACCGCCATGCGCTCGGCGTCGATCACCACCAGGTCGTAGTAGTCGATCGGGAGGTTCGGGAAGGCGGCCTCCGTGCCGTCGGCCGAGAGCGTCCCCAGCCAGGGCTTGAGGTGCTCGCGTTCCGCCTCGGTGGTGCCCTGACGGGAGACGCGGTCCTTGCGATTCTTGCGGCCGTAGGCGACCACCAGGCGGCGCGCCCCGGGGGTGGCGAAGCGCACCGTCAACTGGCCGGGGTACTGGGCCGGATCGGCCGGGTTGGCATAGAGGTACGTGCCCACCGGCACGACGCTGCCGCCGCCACGCGCCGCCAGCGCCGCCGCCACGACCACAAGGGCGGCCCAGCGCATACCCGTCGACCTCTGCTGTGATGTCATGGTGCTAACCTCGCCGCTTCCGCAGCCAGCGGATGATTCGGGTACTCCTTGGCGACCTTGGCGAAGGCCTCACGAGCCCGGGCCGCGTCACCGGCCTCGGCGAGGACCCTGCCGCGCTCCATCTCGACCTCGGGGAGGTTCGGCAGGAGCGGATCCAGCAGCATGGCGCCATCGAGTTCGCCGAGGGCGCCATCGAGCCAGCCCAGGCGCCGCCAGAGACGGGCCCGCGCCAGGCTCAGGCTGCCGTTGCTGCGGTCCACCGGCGCGATCTCCGACCACTCGTTCAGGACCTCCCAGGCCTCGATGACGAAGTCGGCCTTGAGGAGGTCCTGGAAGCGCTGCCGCAGGGCATTGCCGCGCACCACGGCCACGCGTTGATCCTCGGCCTTCTCGCGACGCCCCAGGAGGGCCTCGAGGTGCTTCCGGGCAGCGGCCGTGTCGCCCTGCTGCAGGGCGAGGTCGAGAGCCAGCTCGATCGGCAGGGCGCTGCCGCGCTCGGCGCGGCTCTCCAGCGCCTTGACGATCTCGCCGGCCCAGGCCATGTCACGCACGCCGAAGAGGGCGAACTGACCGGCCTCGCGGGCCGAGGCCTCCCAGGCCTTGCCGGGGCGGCCCTTGAGGCGCTCGACGTAGGCCTGGCGGGCCTTCTCGGGAGCGCGCCGGCCGGCAGCCCGCGAGAGCTCCACCAGGGCGTCTCGGCGGTAGCTCTCCTCGGCCTTGCGATCGGCGAGGATGGCCTCGCAGACCGGTATCACCGCCTCGTTGAGCGGGACATAGCTGAGGAAGGTCAGGTAGCCGCGCAGGGTCGCGGCGTCGATGTCCTCGAGGCGCTGCTCGAGGATGAGGCGGGTGTAGTGGTCGACGTCCTCGGTCTTGAGGATGGATCGTGCCGTCGGCAGGGCCTCGCTGATCTGGACCAGGCCGCGGGCGGTCACCTGGCCCTGGGTGCAGCTCACGCCGCGACTGGCCAGGCCCGGCAGCACACGCGTGCACGACGCGCCCTTGAAGCGGGCGCCATCCTCAAAACGCCAGGCCGACTCGCGCCCATTCGCCACCTCCAGACGGACCTCGGTGAACTGCGCCCCGCCATAGCCGATGTACGACAGCGCCTCGACGCTGAAGCCCGGCATCGGCGCATCGCGGTAACGCGCTTCCACACGCTCGCATGTGGTCTTTCCTGACTGCACGTAGCCCGCCGGCGGCAGGACGCCCTTGGTCTTGGCATCGATCCAGGTGCCGAGCAGCGCCATCATGGTGCCACCGAAGTCGACGACCACCAGGCGGACGCGGTGCGGCCCGGCGCTGAGCGTCACGGCCTTGCGGCACTCGCCCCGAGCGGCATCGGCGGCGTAGTGCCGGCCATGGCGCTCGAGGACCATGGCGTCGTCGACAAACAGGTAGCCGGCGTCGTCGGTGACGATCATCAGGGTGGTATCGCCCGCACGCGGGATGTTCAGATGACCCTCAAAGACCAGGATGCAGGCGTCGGTGGAGTCGACCGGGTTGTACGACTGCTCGATGCGGTCACAGAAGACCTTCCCCAGACTCTCGCTCCGACGGAGCAGCGCCTCGACCTCGGGCCAGTTCCGCGACGGGCCCTCGGGGAGGGTGCGCACGTCCAGGGTGAGGTTCTCCAGGAAGCCCTTGCGAAGCACCGGTGCACGGCTCTTCGAACCGAAGTACAGACAGAGGCCGCGGCAGGGCGCGTTGCCCTTGACCAAGGCCAGGGCCGTGTTCCCGGCGCCCTTGCCCAAGGGCATCAGCCGCAGGGGATTGCCATCCTGGTCAAAGGCATAGAGGTCCATCCCATCCTCGGCGCCCAGGCCGCAGACCGGCACCGCCACCGCATACCCGGCATCGCGATGCGAGGGCTGCTCGGTGACCTTGAACAGGGCCCGGTACGGCGAGTCGCCGTGATGCCAGGACAGCCTCTCCGCGCCAAAGCCGCGCGAAGCCAGGCCGAGGAGGGCCAGGACCGCCCCGATGAGGGCCATGCCGTTACGCCAGGAAGTCTGCCGCCAGGAGGACCGTCTGTGCATGCGCCGTATCTCCGGTCAGAGCCGTTCGCGCGGCCGCGCGGTGCCATCCAGTGTAACCTGCCTGAACTCACTTGCCAACCCGTGACCCCGGCAAGGGACGCCGGGGACGCCGGGGACGCCGGGGACACCGGGAATGGGAACGCCCAACGCTGAACTCCCAACATCCAACGTCCAAGGTCGGAGGGAACCGGGCCGAACGCCGAACGCCCAACGCCGAACGCCCAACGCCGAACGCCCAACGCCGAACGCCCAACGCCGAACCCCCAACGCCGAACGCCCAACGCTGAACTCCCA
>JAAYZO010000888.1 GCA_012514865.1 Lentisphaerota bacterium
CCCCCGCGGCGGTGCCGCGAGGGGGGCCGGATGCGCGGCATGCCGTGGGGCTACGGAGGCCCCCCGCGGCGGTGCCGCGAGGGGGGCCGGATGCGCGGCATGCCGTGGGGCTGCGGAGGCCCTTCCGTGGCCCCACGGCATGCCGTGGGGCCTGATGGTCGCGCCCTTCCCCGACGCCCCCGACACCCCCAACGCCCGGCGGGCCGTCTGGTGCAACCAGTACGTCATCGAGCACTCGGACCGCCTCGTGATCGGGCACCTCAACCCCGACGGCATGCTCGCCTGCCTCCTCTCCGAGGCAGACCCACAGAAAGAGATCGTGTATCTGTAGCCCCGTGGCGTCCCCTTCCGTGGCCCCACGGCATGCCGTGGGGGGCCGTGGGGCTAAAGGAGGGCCGCAGTCAGGACCGAGGCGTCGTCCTCCTGGCGGATCTGCCACTCGATGCCGGCGAGGGCCTCCAGGAAGCGGCGGTCGTGGCTGACCAGCACCATGGCGCAGGGGCAGTCGCTGAGGGCATCCTCGAGGCACTCGATGCTGGGCAGGTCCATGTGGTTCGTCGGCTCGTCCATGACGATCAGGTGCGGCCCCTTGGCGATGCCGATGGCCAGGAGGATCTTGCGGATCTCGCCGGGGCTGGGCTCGTCGCTCTCGAGGAGCCGCTGCGGGCGCGACCCCAGTCGGCTGACGATGGTCATGATGCGTCCGAGCTGCTCTTTGGGCAGGGCCGCGACCTCGGCGAGGATCTGTCGTGACTCCTCGGCAGAGATCTCCTGGGGGACATGGACGACGCGCCCGGGCTCGATGTCGAGCCGCTCCAGGAGATGGCGCACGAGGGTGCTCTTGCCGCTGCCGTTCGGGCCGGTGACGGCGATACGGTCGGCGGGCCGCACCGCGAGGTCGGGAAAGCGCAGGCAGCGCGCCCCGTCGCCGAGCGGCAGACTCCCGGCCGGCAGGCGGCAGAGGAAGGCCCGCTGCGAGCGGGCGCCCTCGTCGAGCCAGATGCCCATCTCGTAGACCTTCTTCACGCGGATCCCGGCGCGCTCCTTCTCGGCGCGTCCGACACGGCTGCCGAGTTGAGCAACGAGCTTGCCGGCGAAGGCGTCCTTGCCGGTGAGCTTGGCGAGGTTACGCATGGCGCGGCCGTCGTGGTCGTTGGCCGGCGGCTTCTTCTGTTTGGCCTGGCGGTTCTTGGCGGCGAACTGGTCGGCGGCTTCGCGGCGGCGCTGCACGCCGCGGCGGAGGCGCTCGACGGCGTGCTTGGCGTCGTCGTCACGGCGGCGCGTGCTCTCCTGCTCGAGGCGCGACTGCTCGGAGCCGGCGCTCACCCCGCCCGGACGCATGGCGGCGTCGGGCGGGTCGATGAACAGGCACTGGCCGCAGAGGTCATCCAGGAGTTCTCGGTCGTGACTGACCAGCAGCCCGACGCCGCGGAAGCCTCGCAGCGCCGCGATGAGCAGATCGCGGGCCGCGGCGTCGATGTGGTTGGTCGGCTCGTCGAGGGCCAGGACATCCGGCTGGCGCCACAGGGCCACGCCGATCTGAGCGCGCTTGCGCTCGCCATGGCTCAGGCTGGACCAGCGGCCCGGCCAGTCGGCACCCACCGACAGGCGCTGACGCAGCACCGCCGCGTCCCGGTCCGACGCCTCGACGAACTCGACAAGGCCATCGGGAGGGTCGTCGGTGCGCTGGGCGCAGTACAGCGCCGAGCCCAGGTGATACACCGTGCCGCTCTGCGGCGAGAGGTCGCCAACCGCCAGCTTGAGGAGCGTGCTCTTGCCAACGCCGTTGGCGCCGACAATACCCGTCCAGCCGAGCGGGAAGTGCGCCTCCAGACCGACAAGCAGCGGCCGGGTCATGGTCGAATAGGTGAAGGAGACCTTCTGGAATCGCAGAAAACGGGCGGCTGACATAGGCGGTAAGATACCCCGACAGCCGCCACGGTGCACGCCGGATGCCGGCACGGTCCTGCGCAAACCACGTCGCGACTCCCCGTTCAGCGCTGTCTCTCTATCCGGTTCTGCCACCCCTTCAGGGTGCGTGGTTCGTGGGTTCGCGTTTCCGGGGGTCGTACTCCGCACGACCCCCGGCTACGATCTGGCACCCCTTCAGGGTGGCCAGGTGAGCGCTGACGCGATCTTCGAACAGCCCTGGATGCAGTCCCCTGTCGGCCTTGACGCACGACCCCCGGCCGCTATGGTCCGGCGCAGCGCGGCGAGGCGCCGCGACCGGCAGCCCTCAGGACCAGCGATCACGATGACGGCAACCATGATCACGACCTTCGACACCCGTGCCTTGCGCCAGGATCTCGCCGATCTGGTGCGGGCCAACATCGACTACATGGTCAGCCGCTGGGAGGCCAAGGGCCGGCCCGAATGGCTTGATACCAAGGTCGATATCGCCACCGGCATGGACTTCGCCACCAGCGACCGCATCGGCACGGTCCATGGTCCGGACGTGGTCTACGGCTGGATCCAGGGCCGCGGCCTGGAGGCCCTGGCCGGGCACCGGCGCTGGCTCGGCGAGGGCGCCGACCGCACCGCGGCCTCCCAGGGCCTCATACCGCGCCTCGACGACTGCCTGCGGCGCCTCGGCACCGCCCTGGAGCGCCGTCGTGCCGAGCACGGCCGGCTCTTCTTCATGATGCGCGCCGACACCGGCGCGCCGCTGTGTCTCGATGACGACGGGCGGCTCGCAGCGCTGCCCGCCGGCGACCTGCCGCCCGGGTTCACGGACCTCTTCTATAGCAAGGGCCTCGCCGCCGCCGGGAGTGTCCTCGGCGAGGCGTCGTGGGTGCAGGCCGGCAGCGGGCTGTTCGGCGACACCGTGAAGGCCATCATGGCGGGCCGCTTCGTCTCCGACCAGCAGCCCATGGACCCGCGCAACCCGGTACGGCCGGTCCCCGGCCGCCTCAGCCACGGGCCGGCCATGATCGCCATCGGCGGCACCGGCACCCTCCTGCAGATCACCCGGGACGCGGCGTGGTGGGACGCCGGCCTGGCCCTGGCGCGCCACATCGTGGCACGGCACATCAGCCACGGCCAGTTCGACGGCCTCCAGGACGGCGACCTCGTCGAGTTCATCACCCCGGACGGCGCGCCCTACGACAGCGCCGGGGCCATCCTCTGCGATCCCGGCCATGCCCTGGAGTGGGTCGGCCTGACGGCACGGCTGCTCTGGATCGGCGAGGCGGTCATGGGCCGCACGGCCGCCGTGGTGGCGGCCCAGGAGGAACTCCAGACGGCCCTCCTCGGCGTCTTCCGGCAGGCCTTCCGGATCGGCTTCAACCCGGAGGCGGGCGGCATCTGCAAGCTGGTCGACCTGCGGACCCGGCGCGTGGTCAACGGTGACATGCCCTGGTGGAGTCTGCCGGAGACCCTTCGCGCCGCGGCCCTCCTGCGCCGGCTCTACCCGGATCATGCCACAGCAGCCGAGGCGGCCCTCGGGGTCTGCTGGCAGGCCCTGGAGCGCTACCTCAGCCCGGCCGCCGGACGCCTGGCGGTGCAGACCCGGGATGCCGCCGGACGCACGGTCGCGGTCATCCCCGCCTGCCCGGATGCCGACCCGTGCTACCACACCGGCCTGAGCCTGATCGACACCTGGCGCGCCCTCGACCGCTGATCTCCGGACCCCGTGACTGCGGGCGTCGGGTTGGCATCCCCCGCCAACCCGACGGCAGGCGGTCCCAGGGGCGGCGGTGTCCGTGCCGGTCCCTTCGCGTCGGTGCCAGGCCGTGTTCTGCGCGTCGCCGAAGTCGCCCGCACCGGCCGCGGTCAGGCAGCAGCGCGGTCGGCGGTGGCCAGCACCGGCGGCATGGGGCAGCCCAGGACCGCCGCGATGGCGCGCAGGAGTTCTGCCTCGTCGACCAGGACCCGGCGGTCGTGCAGGACCGTGTCCAGGCAGGCCATGAGGACGCGCCGGCGAAGGGGGAAGGCCAGCTCGGAGAGCCGCGCGAGGGCCTGATCGACGGCCGCCAGGGTGCACTGCTCGGCGGGCAGCAGCCCGGCCGCGGCGGCGGTGCCGAGCGCGGCGCCGCCGGCGGCGAAGGCCGCCTCTGCCGCGGTGGCGTCGCCGCCGAGGTGGGCGAGCGTCGACAGGAGCAGCCGGCACTCGGCACGCACCCCGGTCAGCGAGATGTGGCGCACCGCCGCCGACGACGCGGGCTCGAGCCAGCCGCGCAGGCGCTGATCGAGGACCGCCTGGAGGGCATACTCGAAGAGGTTGATCTCCTCGTCGGCCTCGGCCAGGCCACGGGCCGTCTCCCGCAGGGCCTGCACCGCGGAGGTCGGGAGCCCCCTCAGGACGGGCAGGGCCAGATCCAGGACCGCGATGCGATGACCGGCCGGCAGCGACGCCATCGGCGCCCGGAGTGCCTCGATGCGCGAGGACAGACCGGCGAGGGCCGAACGCGCCAGGACGGCCTGTTGCCGGCGACGGACCGCCTCGGCGGGATCCATGAGCAGGCCGAGGATGAGGGCCTGCGCATCATCGGGGCGCTGCAGGGCCTCGGCGATCGCGGCCGGCAACCCGCGCCGCAGGCGCTCGGCGAAGTCGAGGTGAGCGCGGGTGGGCGCCCCCACCTGGTCGACCATCGCCATCGCCGCCGGCGCGGCCGCGCCGTCCGCCGCGGTGGCGGTGCCGCCGGCGGCCAGGCCCGCGACCGGCATGGGGCTGTCGGCGACGTCGTCGTCGACAGCCTCTGCCGCCGCGGCGGCCATGCGGCCGTCGAAGCTGGGGTCGAGGCGCCGTATGCGCTCGACCAGGGGCGGGTGAGTGGCCATGAGGCCGGCCCAGGCCGTGCCGAGGGCATTGCCGAAGAACAGGTGACTGGCCGCGGCGGCCTTCGGCTCATCGAGCCGCGAGCCGCGGCTCAGGCCGCCGATCCTCTTCAGGGCCCCGGCGATCCCGGACGGGTTGCGGGTGTACTGCACCGCCGAGGCGTCGGCGAGGAACTCACGCTGGCGGCATACCGCACTCTGGATGAGCCGCGCGAAGAACACGCCGGCCGAGCCGATCACAAGCAACGCCAGGCCCAGCACCAGGACGCCGAGGCGGACGGCGCCCTCGCCGCCCTTGCCGCGGCCACTTGAACGCGTGCGGACCTGCGTGGCGGCACGCAGCAGGATGTGCCCCAGGAGGGTCAGCATCAGGATGCCGTGCAGCCAGCCGATCAGGCGAAGATTCAGCCGCATGTCGCCGTGCAGGATGTGGCTGAACTCGTGGGCGATGACGCCCTGCAGCTCGTCGCGGCTGAGGGTCTCCAGGGAGCCGCTCGTGACCCCGATCACGGCGTCCGATGGGCTGTGGCCGGCAGCGAAGGCGTTGATGCCGCGCTCGGCCTCGAGGAGGTACACCGGCGGCACCGGCATGCCCGCCGCAATCGCCATCTCCTCCACCACATTAAGGAGACGCCGCTGCCGCAGGTCGACAGTGTCACGCGGGATGGGCACACCGCCCAACATGCGCGCCACTGCCTCGCCGCCGCTGCGTAACTCGGCCATCTTCATCAGACTGCCGACAAGGATGACGCCGAAGGTGCCCAGGACCGTCCACGCGAGCAGGTTCGGATCCCAGAAGCGCAGCGCCACCGGCGCCTGGCTGCTCTTGCTTGCACCGACCCCGAGCAGCCCCCACACCGTCGCGTGGACCGCCAGGACAATCAGCACCACCGCGAGGCCGAAGTACACCAGCAGCAGACCACTCCGCCGCCGCGCCTGATCCTGATGTGCAAAGAAGTCCATGCTGGGTCATGCCCGGACGCCGAGGGACCTACCGACGGCGCCGGCCGCGCGCGGCCTCAGAAACTCACCTTGGGGGCTTCCTTCTCGGCGGGGGCCGTGACCTCGAAGAGCTCCGCCGGGCCGAAGCCGAACATGCCGGCGAAGATGACCGCGGGGAAGACCTCGCGGGCGGTGTTGTAGACGGTCACGGCGTCGTTGTAGGCCTGTCGGGCGAACGAGATCTTGTTCTCGGTCGAGGTCAGCTCTTCCATGAGCTGCAGCATGTTCTGATTCGCCTTCAGGTCCGGGTAGGCCTCGGCCAGAGCGAAGAGCCGGCCGAGGACGCCGCCGAGCTGGCCCTCGGCGCCCATGAGGCCCTTCATCGCGGCCGGGTCGCCGGGGTTCGCGGCGGCGCGGGCATTGGCGCTGACCGCCTGGTTGCGGGCCGCGATGACCGCCTCGAGGGTCTCGCGCTCGTGCTTCAGGTAGCCCTTGGCGACCTCGACGAGGTTCGGGATCAGGTCGTAGCGGCGCTTGAGCTGGACGTCGATCTGCGCGAAGGCGTTCTTGAAGCGGTTGCGGAGGGTCACCAGCCTGTTGTAGATGCCCGCCACCAGCAGGACGATCACAGCCACGACTGCCAAGGTCACGATCAGGGGGATCATCGCGCTGTCTCCTTGTCACACCACTGCAGGGACGCGGCCCTCGCCACGAAGGCGCCCGCCCCATCCTGTACGGATCCACGCCGGCCGCGTCAGCGGCCAGCTACAGCCGACTATACCCCCATCCGGCCCGGCCGGCCAGCCCGGCGCGAGGGCACGCCGCAATGCCTCAGTCGACGTCGGGGCGGCTCGTATAGAACACCACGGTGGGGTCCGGCTGTTGCCTCGTGGGAGACATGACGGCGTGAAGCGCACGGTTCTTGTCGCAGACTTTCAGCCTGCGACCGAGCATGGTCAATGTCCCAGGGCGTTGCCCTGGGCTGATGAATGGTGCCCTTTCAGGGCGCCGGAGCGGAAGCCCGCAGGGAGGCGCCGCGGACGGCGCGAGGCCAATCCAGGGTGTTCGAAGGTCGCGTCAGCGCTGGCGTGGTCACCCTGAAGGGGTGCCAGATCGTAGCCGGGGGTCGCGCGAGAGCCCGACCCCCGGAACCCGGTATCCACGAACTGCGCACCCTGAAGGGGGTGCCAGAACCGGCCCCCCAAACCGCCATGGGAGTCGACCACGGCGGTCTGAAGGTCTTCGTTGCAGCCATCCTGCAGGAATGCAGGGAACAGGGTTCGTCCCGTGGCGGAAGGTCCGCTCAGAGGTAGCGGGTGCGGGTCTCTTTGAGGTGGCGGTCCTCGAGGCTTCGGGCGATGCGTTTCATGAGATTGCGGCGGAGGTCCAGTTCGACCGGGACGCTGGGGTCCTGGTGGGCCTCGTTGATGCGGGTGCCGACGAGGAACTGGATGACGTCGCTATTAAGGAGGTAGTCGACGATGCGTGTGGCGGCGTTGCGGCCGGGCCTTTCGGCGACGCTGTCGGCCTCGAGCATATCGGCGACGCGCGCCAGGGTGACGGTGCCCTCGGTGATCAGGCTGACGCCGTCCATGGTCGAGGCCGGCGGCACCTCGTCGTCGAGGTCATCGAGTTCGACGCTGACCGGCCGGCCCAGTTCACGCGAGACGATGCTGGCGGTGGTGCCGCCGCAGACGATGACATTGCCGGGAAAGCTGGCGACGTTCTCGGCCATAAGGCGGTCATTGCGCCGATCGAAGGGCGGCCCGGTGGCGACGAGGAGCCGCCGCGGCTGGCGGACGTAGACCACGGCGCAGGTGATATCGTCGCGGGGGCGGCCCTCGTCGTTGGCGGTGGCCAGGTGCACGATGCGCCGGGCCAGGTCGCGGGCGGAGATGCTCGGGTTGCCGTGGATGAGCTTCTGGGCGAACGCGGCCACCGCATCGCGGCCCCAGCCCAGGGGCATGGCGTCGCGCCCCATACCCGACTGGTTGACGCCGTCAGAGAAGAAGACGATGCGGTCGCCGACCTCGGCCGCGAACTCGGTGAAGTCCAGGAAGCGCTCGCGCGGGACATTGCCGACGCCTGAGGGAACGACGGTGCGCTGGGGCGGGCACTGCAGGAGGCGCTCGCCGCGCAGGATCAGACAGGGCGGATTCTCGTGCTCGATGAGGCGGACCTGGCGGGTGCTCTCGATGTCGACGATGGTGAAGGTCGAGTAGGCGATCTGGCGTTCGCTGCACAGCGGCAGGGTGTCCATGATGGTCCGGGCCGTCAGCTCGACATCGGTGTCACGGACCACGAAATCCAGGGCCATGCTGCTGGTCAGGGTCGCCAGGACATTGGCCTTGACGCCGCTGCCGAGGCCATCGGAGAGCACCGAGACGATGCGGCCCTCCTGGCGGACCTTACGGGAGACGAAGACATCGCCGGCCACGGGCTGGCCGTGCTTGGGCTCCTGCCAGGACTCGACCTCGATGAAGACATCATCGGCCATGGCTGGAGTCCTTGCTTGCCTTGTCATCCTTGTCGTCGCCGTCGCTGCCGCCCTGGCTGAACGACTCGATGATGGCATTGAGGCTGACCTGGCTCTCGGCGGCGTTTTCGCCGAGGAGGTAGGCGATTTTCTGGACGGTCTTCATCTGTTGGCGGATGACGCTCTGGGCCTGCCTGATGATCTGGTCGCGCTGGACGGCCGGCTCGGTGATGTCGCGCAGGATAGCGCCGGCGACGCGTCCGGCCTCGATCGAGATCACCGAGGTGGTGAAGACGCGGCCGTCGTGCTTGATATCCCGGTAGAGGATATCGCCGCCGTTCTGCAGGACCTGCCGGAAGAACTTGGCGAGGAAGGGCGCAACGCGTTCGAGGATGGCGCCCTCCATGCCGGGCCGGGCATCGAAGACCTCGACGACCTCGGGACCGAGGATCTCGGCGAAGCGCCGGTTGCACTCGACGACATTGAGATCCTGGTCGACGATGACGACGCCGGAGGGCATGGCCTGGATGAGGGCATTGGCCTTCTTCTGGGCGAGTTTGCGCATGTAGGAGATGCAGGAGGTGGTCTCGGCAGTGCCGGCCAGGAGGGCCTGGGCGAACTCGCGGCAGCCGGCATAGCCGCAGCCGCCGCAGTTCAGCTCGTCGTCGAGGCCGTGCTTGCCGATGCGTTCCAGGGCGGCGTGGATCTGCTGTTCGGAGAACACCGGCTCCTCGATCGGGTCGAGGCGGCGGTCGAGGCGCGTCTCGACGCTGGCGGCGCGCGGCACCTCGTCCTGCGGATAGGGCGCCTGCTCGACCACGCGCAGGCGCTTGACGACGGTGGCGGCCTGCTCTTCGGTCTGCGGCCCGTTGATGCAGCCGCCCTCACAGCCGAGGAGCTCGAGGAACAGCGGCCGGGTCAGGCGGACCTCCTCCAGGTCGCGCAGGCCGCGGCGGACGTTCTCGACGCCGCTGAGGGCCATGAAGCCGGCGTCGTGGACGGTGCAGTTGGCCTTGATGCCCGCGATCATGCCGCCGTCGACCGGGTAGAGGGCGCCCTCCTGAGCGGGCTGCGGCACGAAGACGTCGTCGGCCTCGGTGGCGACGGTGCGCGGATTGATGCCGGCCTCGTCCAGGCAGCGCCGCAGGTCAGCGAAGGTCACTGCCAGGTCGAGGAGTTCCGGATGGCGGTCCGCCTCGAGTTTCTTGGCGATGCAGGGCCCGATGAAGACCACGGCGATGTCGTCGCCGAACTCGCGGCGCAGGAGCCGGCAGTGCGCCAGGGCCGGCGAGGCCAGGTTGGTGACCAGGTGGCCATAGCGAGGAAGGTACTTATAGACCAGATCGACGACCACCGGGCAGGCCGACGAGAGCAGGATGCGCGGCGTCGGATCGGCACGCAGATCGGCGGCGACCGCGGCGGAGACCTCCTGCGCCCCCAGGGCCGTCTCGCTGACCGCCGCGAAGCCGAGCTGCTTCAGCGAGCGCACCATCTGCGCCGGCGTCAGACCGGCGAACTCGCTGACGTAGGAGGGCGCCAGGCTGGCCACGACCCGCCGGCCCGAGCGCAGGAGCTGCCTCAGCCGGCCGACGTCGTCACGCACACGCTTGGCATGCACCGGGCAGACCTTGACGCAGTTGCCGCAGGCCAGGCAGCGCTCGGGCATGACCATGGCGCTGCCGTTCTCGACGCGGATGGCCTTCACCGGGCAGTTGCGCAGGCAGGCACAGCAGTCCTGGCACTCGTTGCGGGCGGTGTAGATCGGATGCTGGAAGTTCATCCTGCCCCCTCCGACTCGGCGTGCCTGCGCAGGAGATCCAGGCAGGCATTCGGGTCGACCTGTTCATAGGCATGGCCGTCGATGATCAGATGCGGGCCGAGGCTGCAACGGCCGTGGCAGAGACCGCCGCGCACCACGACGCGGGCCTCCAGGCCGCGCTCGCGCAGGAACTCGCGCACGACGTGGAGGTTCTGCTTGTTGCCCCGGGCAAAACAGGAACTGCCCATGCAGATCTGGATCTCGTTCACGCTCGCTGCCCTCCTGAACCGGTGAACCGCCGGCCGGACCGCGCGGCCCGGCCGGCCGGCCCCCTCGCACGCCGGGGCGACGCCGGCGATGGCTCTCGCCGGTGCCGCCCCCGCGCCGGGCCGTGGCCTAATGCCCCTTGCCGTGAGCCCCGCAGCCCTTGCAGCCCGAGCCACAGCAGCCGCCGGCCTCCGCCGGCAGACGGCCCTCGACCGCGGCCAGGACCGTCGCACGAGCCTGCTCGGCCGTGCAGCGCTCGAGGATGCGACCGGCGATGCTGACCGTCGGGCCGCGGTCGCAGCGCTCATGGCAGAAGGTGGCGCGGATGTCGACGCGATCCGCCAGCTTGGCGTCGTTGACATACCCGAGGAGGTCCCGCAGGAGCTCCTGCGAGCCGCGAAGGAAGAAGCTCGTGCCGACGCAGACCGTCACCGGGACCTTCTCGGCCGCCGTGGCGGCGTTGAGGGTCACATCCTGGTCATGGATGCGGCGGCGGCTGTGATAGCCGGTGTGCAGCATCTCGTGGGCCTTGTGGCCGCCGACCTCGCCGAGGACGCTCTCATAGGCGGCCCGGATGAAGGGATTCTCCTGGCTCTTGTGGAGGTCCAGGCGCCGGTCGACGTTGTAGAGGCCCTCGGTGCGCTGGCGGCGGGTGCTCGGGTCGAAGGTCACCGGCTGGCCGGCGCCGCCGATGCAGCCGCCGGGGCAGGCCATGACCTCGATGATGTCGGCGTCGCTCTGGACGGCCTGGACCTTCTCGGCGAGGGTCCGGGCGTTCTTCAGGCCGTGCACGACCTTCAGGCGCAGGCTCCGGTCGCCGAGGCTGATGACGGCTTCGCGGAGGCCGTCCTCGCCGCGCAGGTCCTCGAACTCGACCTGGGCGAGGGTCTTGCCGGTGACCTTCTCGTAGGCATAGCGCACGACCGCCTCGCTGACGCCGCCGGAGTTGCCGAAGATGACGCCGGCGCCGGTCTTGAAGCCGAGGGGCAGATCGAGCGAGGCCGGCTGGAGCTGCTTGAACTCGATGCCGGCGGTCTCGATCATGCGGATGAGTTCCTGTGTGGTCAGGACGTGGTCGACGTCGGGCTGGCCGTCGCGGGCGAACTCGGGGCGTTCCTTCTCGGCCTTCTTGGCGGTGCAGGGCATGATCGAGACGATCACCAGATCCGCCGCGTCGACGCCGAGCTGGCCGGGGAGCATCTCACGGGCGAGGGCTCCGAACATCTGCTGCGGCGAGCGGCAGCTCGAGAGATTCGGGAGGAGATCCGGGTAGTACTGCTCGGCGAAGCGCACCCAGGCCGGGCAGCAGCTCGTGAACTGCGGCAGCCGCTCGCCCTTCTCGAGGCGATGCAGGAACTCGGTGGCCTCCTCGACGACGGTGAGGTCGGCGCTGAAGGAGGTATCAAAGACCGCCGCAAAGCCCATCGTCCGGAGCGCCGCCACGATACGGCCGGTCTCGTCACCGCCGGAGCCCAGCCCGAAGGCCTCGCCGACCGCGACGCGCACCGCCGGCGCGATCTGGGCGACGACCTTACGCTTCGGATTGGCGAGATCCTTCCAGACCGCCTCGATCTCGGGCTTCGGCACCAGAGCGCCGGTCGGGCAGACGCGGGCGCACTGGCCGCAGAAGACGCACTCGACGCTGCCGAGGTCATGCCCGAAGGCCGGCAGGACGCACGACTTGGCGCCGCGGTGCGCGAAGTCGATGGCGCCGATGCCCTGGACCTCGCTGCAGACGCGCACGCAGTCGCCGCAGAGCACGCATTTATTCGGGTCGCGGATGAGGCTCGGGTTGCGGTCGTCGATGGGATCGGCGCGCTGGGCGCTCTTGAAGCGGACCTTATCGACGCCGAGGCGCCGGGCCAGGTCGAGGAGCTTGCAGGCCGCGCTCTTGCTGCAGGTGGTGCAGCCCTGGTGGTGGTTGGCGAGGAGCAGCTCGATGGTGATGCGTCGCATCTCGCGGATTTCGGCGGTGTTGGTACGCACGACCATACCCGCCTCGGGCGGCGTCGAGCAGCTCGCCACGATGCCGCGCCCCTCGATATCGACCAGGCAGAGCCGGCAGGCGCCGTAGACGCTCAGCTCGGAGTGGTAGCAGAAGGTCGGGATCTCGATGCCGGCCTTGCGGGCCAGCTCGAGGACATTGCGCTCGCCCTCGATCGCGACCGGGCGGCCGTCAAGCATCAGGGTCTTGGTCATCATCGGTCACACCCCCGTAATGGCGTTGAACTTGCAGACCTTGGCACAGGCGCCGCAGCGGATGCAGCGCGAGGGGTCGATGTGGTGCGCCTGCTTGCGCTCGCCGGTGATGGCGCCGACCGGGCAGGTGCGGGTGCAGAGGGTGCAGCCCTTGCACTTGGCCGGATCGATCGCCGGCGGCACGAGGGCCTTGCAGCGCCGCGCCGGGCAGGTCCTGTGCAGGACGTGCGCCTCATACTCGGCGCGGAAGTAGCGCAAGGTCGAGAGGACCGGATTCGGGGCGGTCTTGCCGAGGCCGCAGAGGGAGCCCTTGCTGACGGCCTTGGCGAGGCTCTCGAGGAGGTCGAGGGTGCCCGCGTCGGCCCGGCCGGCGATGATGTCATCGAGGAGGGCCAGCATCTGCTTGGTGCCCTCGCGGCAGAGCACGCACTTGCCGCAGGACTCGTTCTGGGTGAACTGCATGAAGAAGCGCGCGATCTGGACCATGCAGGTGTTCTGGTTCATCACCACCATGCCGCCCGAGCCGATCATGGCGCCGACGCTGCGCAGGCTGTCGTAGTCCAGCGGCAGGTCGAGGTGGTCGACGGTCAGGCAGCCGCCCGAGGGCCCGCCGATCTGCACCGCCTTCAGCTCGGAGCCGTTCAGGACGCCCTTGTCGTCGATGACGCCGCCGCCGACGTCGTAGACGACGTGACGCAGGGTCGCGCCCATCGGCACCTCGATCAGGCCGGTGTTGGCCACGTGCCCGGTCAGGGCGAAGGTCTTCGTGCCCGGGCTGGCCGCCGTGCCGAGAGACCGGAAGGCCTCGACACCGCGCGACAGGATGTGCGGCACCGTCGCCAGGGTCTCGACGTTGTTGATCACCGTCGGCTTGCCCCAGAGGCCCGACTCTGCCGGGAAGGGCGGCTTCGGCGACGGCATGCCGCGGCGGCCTTCGATCGAGGCCATCAGCGCGGTCTCTTCACCGCAGACGAAGGCGCCGGCGCCCTCCATGACGTGGCAGGTCAGCGCCTCGCCCGTCCCGAAGAGGTCCTTGCCCAGGTAGCCGGCGGCCGTGGCGTCCTCGACGGCGCGGCGCAGGCGCTTTACCGCCAGGGGATACTCGGTGCGCACGTAGAGGTACGCCTCGTCGGCGCCCACCGCGCGCGCCGCGATCATGACCCCCTCGATGACGCGGTGCGGGTTGCCCTCCATGACCGAGCGGTCCATGAAGGCGCCCGGGTCGCCTTCGTCGCCGTTGCAGATGACGTACTTCTTCGGACCCGGCTGCCGGCGGGTCAGCTCCCACTTGCGGCCGGTGGGGAAACCGCCGCCGCCGCGCCCGCGCAGGCCGCTGGCGATCATCTCCTGGCAGACCTGCTCCGGGGTCATGGCGGTGTAGGCCCGCTGCGCCGCCGCGTAGCCGCCCTCGGCGACGTACTCGGCGAGGTTCTCGGGGTCGATGCGGCCGCACTGGTCCAGGACATCGCGGTGCTGACGGGTGTAGAAGGGTATGTCATCGATGCCGCGGCAGTGCCGGCCGGTGGCCGGGTCGCGGTAGAGCAGGCGCTCGACCAGGCCATGGCCCACCAGCGACGTGGCCACGATCTCCTTGGCGTCGTCCGCCGTGACCTTGCAGTAGAGGATGTTCTCCGGCAGCACCGTCACCAGCGGCCCCATCTGGCAGAAGCCCTGGCAGCCGCTGCAGGTGAAGTGCACGCCGATCTCGTCGCTGGCCAGCGGTGTGCTGTGGTCGCGGTGATCGACAATCTTCAGACCCGCCGCACGGCCCTCGCGCAACAGGGCCTCGAACACCCCCAGGGAGCCGTTCGCCACGCAGCCCGTGCCGGCACAGATGATGACGCGCCGAACGGCGCTCTTGGACATCGCATCACTCATTTCGCGCCCTCCTCTGCCAGAATGCCCTCCAGGACCGCGACCGCCTTGTCCGGGGTCATCTGGCCATGGACGGCGTCGTCAATCACCAGCACCGGCGCCAGGCCGCAGGCGCCCAGGCATGACACGGTCTCGACTGTGACAAGCAGATCCGGCGTCGTGTCCTGGCCCTCGGGCAGCTTCAGGCGCTGACGCAGGGCGTCGAGGATGTCGATCGAGCCGCGCACGTGACAGGCCGTGCCGTCACAGAGACGCACCACGTGCTTGCCCTTGGGCTTGAGCGTGAAGTGCGCATAGAACGTCGCTACCCCGAAGACGCGCGCCGGCGGCAGGTCCAGCGCCGTCGCCACGAAGGTCAAAATCGCCTCGGGGAGATAACGGTACTCTTCCTGCACCGCCTGCAGAATCGGGATCAGCTTGGCCGGGTCTCGGCCGAACCGATCCAGGATCCCGCAGACCTTGCCGAACTGCGCCGCGGCTGGCATGGTCGTTTCCATCTGCGTCATCTGCCTTTCCTGCTTGTGCCCCGAGCCCGTCACTCGCGCTCGTCTGTCTCGACATTCAGACCGGCCAGACGCCGTGAAATCACGGCCAGGGTCCCGGCCAGGTCCTCGTTCTCCACAATGATCTCCGGCGGCATCTCCAGCCGCACCGGCGCGAAGTTCCAGATCGCCCGAATGCCGCCCGCCACCATGCGGTCGGCCACCGCCTGGGCCGTCCGCGCCCCCACCGTGACGATGCCGATCCCGATGTGCATCCGCTGCGCCAGGTCGGTCAGCTTGTCGATGTGCAGAATGCGCTTGCCGTGAACTTCCGTGCCGACCTTCTCCGCATCGACATCGAAGCCCGCCACGATATTCAGTCCGTGCTGCGCAAAGCCCTCGTAGCCCAGCAGCGCCGAGCCGAGGTTGCCGACCCCCGCCAGGAAGGCGTCCTCGAGGTTGTCCCAGCCGATGAAGTGCTCGATCGCCGCCACCAGCCCGGTGACGTGAAAACCGACCTTCGGCTTGCCCACGATACCCGTCATCGCCAGGTCCTTCCGAACCAGCGTCGGGTCCTTCTGCAACACCTCCGCCAGGTAGGTGCACGACACCCACTCGACGTCGGTCTTCCGCAACGCGTACAGACAACGCAGGTACATCGGCATCCGCCGCAATGACGGCGTCGGCGCTGACTTCATCGGTCGCTCGCTCGTCTGGGCCTGCATGGTGCCTCCGTCCGGCCTGGGGCCGCTTATCCGAGAATTTGTTCGCGATAAGATAGGCGCCTTTCAAAGAGAGGCAAGGCCGTTTCGCGAAATATTTCTCCAATCGACGGGCGGGGCCCCGGCCCGGGGCGACGCGGGCGCCAACGC
>JAAYZO010000889.1 GCA_012514865.1 Lentisphaerota bacterium
CACCGAGGCCGACGCTGTGGCGCAGGACGTGACGCCCAGTGTGACGCGTAACGTGACGCAGGACGTGACGCGTGACGTGATGCGAGCGCAGTCAGTCAGTCAGACTGACTTACAGACAGCAGCGATAAGAGACGAAGTTTCCGGCGAAATCTGCAACGTCTGCAAGCGTGACGACGAGGGCCGCAGGAATCACCCGCTGATCCACTGCGACACCTGCCAGGGCCTCCCCGAGTGGGAGCGCATCGACGAGAGCACCGGCGAAGTCCTCGACTTCACCCCTGCCGCTGTCGACCCGTGGAAGTCCCCCGTCCCCAAGGTGTTGTGCGCCCAGTGCTCGGGATGGGTCGGGGCTGATCGGGAGAAGGCGGGCATGACGGTCTGTGGCCCGTGCGCCCGCGGTGAGAGGAAGGCGTCCTGATGAAGGTCAAGTTCCTCCGGGTGATGGGGATCAGGTCGGACCGGCCTGTCGTCCTGGCCTTCATCGGCGACCTCCGGGTCCGTTGGGATCGCCGCGGCTGGACGTGTGATTGCGACGACTTCGACCGCGAGATCTGTGCCCACGTCGACGCGGTTGCTGAGTTGCTTGATCCTCGCGTGACGGGAGAAGAAGCATGCTGAAGCCCTGCATCGATTGTGGAGACCTGTCCGAGCGGAACCGTTGCCCTGAGCATCGCCCCGACGACTTCACTCCTTCGGCGACGAAGCGCGGCTACGACAGCGCCTGGCAGCGGCTGTCCCTGAAGGCCCGCCAGCTCCAGCCCTTCTGCACCCTCTGCGGCGCGACCGACGACCTGACCGTCGACCACAGCCCAGAGGCTTGGCAGCGGAAGGCGCGCGGCCTGTCCATCCGCTTGGCCGACGTGCGCGTCCTGTGCCGGTCCTGCAACTCGCGAGCAGGTCGAGCGCGGCCTCAGGGCTGGGGGGTTGGGGTTGGCCCCTTGGGTTCCGGACCGCCGGGCAAGGCAAACTTTCGGTCTCACACCCCCGGGGGTATCCAGTGAGCGCCACGAAGGCGGGTCCGAAGGCCCGGATCACGGTCGAGCCGCTGGCCTTCGACGGTTGGCCGGCGGATCGTGCGGCGCGGCGCCTGCGCTTCATCCGCGAGTTCGTGGTCGTCCCGAAGGGGGTCGGCGCGAAGGGTCCGTTCCGGGTGCGGCCGTGGCAGGAGGAACTGGTCGTCGGCGCCTTCGCCGAGGGGATCCGTACTGCGCTGGTGTCGTTGCCGCGCGCGAACGGCAAGACCGCGCTGGCCGCCGCGCTGGCCGTCGCTGAGTTGTTCGCCGGTCCCCCGAGTGCCGAGGTCCTGGTCGTGGCCTCCGACCAGCGTCAGGCCAACATCGCCTTGAACATGGCCAAGCGGATGATCGAGTTGAATCCCGAGCTGGCCGACCGGACCCACCTGTACGCGGACAAGATCGTCGTCCCGGAGAACGGCTCGACGATGCTGGCCCTCCCGGCTGACCCGGCCGCCCTGCACGGCTGGGATCCGTCCCTCCTGATCGTCGACGAACTCCACGTCGTGACAGAACAGGTTTGGGAGGCCGTCAGCTCCGTGACCGGCAAGCGGCCGGAGTCGTTGACGTTGGCGATCTCGACGCCCTCGACGTCGGTGGATTCGATCATGTGGAAGTTGATCGAGCACGGCCGCGACGGAGGCGACCCGAGCTTCTTCCTGAAGGAGTTCGCCGCCCCGGACGGGTGCGCGACGACGGACCGGGACGCTTGGCACGCCGCGAACCCCGCCCTGGGGGACTTCCTCGCCGTCGACGGCATGGAGGCCGCACGCCGCACCCTCCGCGAGCCGATCTTCCGCCAGCTCCGCCTGGGCCAGTGGGTCAAGGGTGCCGAAGCATGGCTCCCGTTCGGCGCCTGGTCGTTGTGTGAGGCGCCCCGCGAGGTCGGACGCCGCGATCGTGTCGTCCTGGCCTTCGACGGGTCGGCCTCGGGTGACTCGACCGCGCTGGTCGGTTGCACGATCGGCCCGGACCCCTACGTGTGGGTCGAAGGTGTGTGGGAGCACCCGGCCAACGATCCCCAGTGG
>JAAYZO010000890.1 GCA_012514865.1 Lentisphaerota bacterium
GATCAGCTATGTCCTCCCCGGACCCGGCGCGGGCGGGCGCAAGCCGCGTTCGCTGAGCCTGACCGGCGCCATCGTCAGCGCCGTCATCGGGCTCTTCCTCGTCATGGTCCTGGCGGCGATTATTGCCCTGCATGTTCACAACCGCCGCGCCGACGAGCCGGCCCCCGCGGCCCCGACGGCCGGCGTTGCTCCGGCGGTCGGCGCCACCGCGCCGGTGCCGCTCCAGGACTTCATCGTGCCCGAGCAGCTCAACGCCTACGAGCTGCCGATACCGGACCGCTGAGCATCGGCGCGGGGGCACGGCTCCCGGCGTGCTCACGGCACCCCGGGGCAGAGGCAGCATTCTCCTGCGATGGATGAGGGAGGCGACCGATGAAGGCATTGTCCAGTTCCGCCTCGGCGGCTTCGCTGTCCGCGTTTCTGCGTCGATTCGCGTGGGTGCTCGTGTGGCTGGCGGCCCGGCCGGCGACGGCCGGCCAGAGGACGGTCTTCAACGACGACCGCCCGGAGACGAAGGCGCTGGAGTTCTGGCGGATCACGCACGACCCCTCCACCCGCCACCACACTGTCTACCACCATCAGGATCCCTTCAGTGCCTCCGGACGCTATCTCCTCTACGTGGTGGGCCAGGACGACCCGGCACGGCGCCGGCCCGACGAGCCGGAGCAGGTCGTGGCGGTCTACGACCTCGCCGAGGACCGCGAGATCTGGCGCTCGACGACGGCAGCGCACTGGCCGCTCTGGGCCAACCGCACCGATACGCTCTACTTCGCCGACGGCAGCAAGGGCCGCCGCCAGAACGTCTGGCAGGTCGACATCCCCAGCGGCCGGACCACGAAGATCTGCGATGACGCTCGGGGGAATATCACGGGCATCACGCCGAACGACGATCGCCTCTTCTGGACCCTGAACAAGGTCTACGCCGTGCGGACACAGCCCGGTTCCCAGAGCGAGGTCCACTGGCAGCACCCCGAAGCCCCGGCAGTGTCCTCGAGCCTGGTCTGCCACAACCCCGTCCATCCGGTCTACAACGTGCGTCAGAACCCACCGATCCGGCCGGACCAGCCCTTCCGGTGGACGCGGTCCTACCCGGCGCGGATGCTGGTGGACGACGACGGCCGGGCGCTCGGGCCGGCCATGGCGGCCCATGAACAGGGACACGGCGCCTGGCGTGGCGATGGCGAGTACCTCATCGTCGGCGATGGCTTCCTGCGCGGGCGGCCTTGGAACGAGCCCTTTCCGAGCGCCCTGCTGGCCTACTCCAACTCCAAGGCGCACGACCCGTCGCCCTGCGGCCGGAGCGGGCAGTGGACCTGCACCACGGACGGCATCAACGACTGCCTGAAACGCTTCGACTGGCGCACCACGGACACCACCCTCATCGCCTACGCCTGCAGCATCATCCACCAGGAGGAGGGCAACAACCGCGACCTGAGCGGCGCCTATGACAGCGACGCCTTCGGCAGCCCGGACGGCACCAAGATCGTCTTCAGCACGAACTACCAGCTTGACCAGTTCCCCGCGACGCAGGTTGTCGCCGCCCGCGATGGCCGGATCGAAGTGCTGAGCGCCGCCGGCTTCCCGCCTGAGGGCCTGCTGAGCATCGGCGTCGGCGTCGTCGCCTACGAGTCCCGCACCGACAACGCCTTCCTCGGCTGCACCGGCGGTGCCCTGGGCAGCCGGTACTTCCCGAAGCTCGTCTCCGCCGGCTTCACGGTCAGCGATTTCCGCGGCCGCGCCGACATGACCGCGGCCAACCCGATGGCAGCGCAGTACTCGACCGACGTCTACCTCGCCGTGGTTCGCCTCCCCGACGCGCCGGTTCTGGCGGTCGATGGCCCCGGGCTGGTCCTGTATCCCGGTCGCAACCACCGCGAGACACGCGGCTATGAGGTGAGGGTGGATGGCGTGGCGGTCGGGGAGGCTCTCTGGGACGGCCAGGCGGTTCTGGATCTTCCTGCCGGTCGGGCGGTGCAGGCCGTGGCGGTGGAGTGGAGCGGCCTGCGCAGCGCGCCCTGCGCGCCGGCGACTGCGGTCGGCGCGGCGGCGCGCCTGCGTCTTGGCGAGCGCCCGGCCGGCTTCGACGAACCGGCGCGGACGTGGTTCGCCGTGGCCGGCCCCGGCGGGACGGCCGCACCCCTCGCCGCGGACGCCCGCCCCGAGGGCCTCGCCCAGGCCCTGGCCGAGGTCCGCGACCGCGAGGGCCTCCTCCTGGCCAGGGAGCACTACGCCCTCGGTCAACTCGTCAGCCGTGACGAGCTGACCCCGGAGGGGCACGCCACGCTGACGCAGGAGTACCGCGAGGGCCGGCTCTGGCGGCGCACGATCCGCGATGCCGCCGGCGCCGTCGTGCGCGTCGAGACCCTCGACGACAAGGGTCGCCTGGCATCCATCGCCGGCGGCACGACCGAGGAGCACCCGGGCACCGAGAATCGGACGGTCACCCTCGAGGAATACCGCGACGGCGAGCCCTGGCGCCGGGTTCTCCAGACCGCCGCGGGCGAGGTGATCCAGCTCAGCGAGGACGGCAACTGGCCGCGCTGAAGACGCGCCGGCACCGGAGAAGCGTCAGGGACGACGCAGGC
>JAAYZO010000891.1 GCA_012514865.1 Lentisphaerota bacterium
AGTGCGGCACGCGGCACAGCCGTTCTTGCGGCCGGCGGTGTTCGGCAATGCGGCCGAGATCGTTCGCCGCGTCTGTGGAGGTTAGGCGGTGAACTTGACGGCGGCGCTCTACGACAGGCTGTCTGGGGACGCGACTCTCACGGCCCTGCTGGCGACGTACCGGGGGGAGCCGGCCATCTTCACGGTGGACCCGGCGCCGCCGGACGCGGCGCTGCCGTACATCGTCACGGCGGGAAGCGTGGTGGACAACGCCTGGGACACGAAGACGACGCGGGGGCGGCAGGTGTGGCGCGATGTGCGCTGCTACGCGCCGGCCACGGGGTCGTCGGCCACGGTGGAGGCGATCGCCGAGCGGGTGCGGGCGCTGCTGCACCGCCACTACTTGGAGGTGGATGACCATGTGACCTATCTGGCGGAGACGGCCGGGCCGATCGCCTTGGGTGACAACGAGGCATATGGCCGCATCATCACGGTGCGGCTAACCATCGGGGAGGTATAGCAGTGGAAGACGTAGTTGCTACCAGGGGTACGGACATCCTGTTGCTGGTCAACACCGGCACGGAAGAGACGCCCACCTATGAAGTGGTGGCGGGACAGAGAGGCGCGACCTTCGGGGAGACGACCGACGAAATCGACGCCTCGAGCAAGGACAGCGACGCGTATCGGCCGTTGCCGGGACGCAACAAGAGCACGATCACCATGGACTCGCTCTACATCCCGGACGACGAGAGCTACCAGGCGCTGAAGACGGCCAAGCGGGACCGGGAGTTCATCCTGGTGCGGCGGCAGGAAGCGGGCGGCGACCTGGAAGAGGCACGGGCGATCATCACCAACTTGAGCCGGAACGCGCCGGACAACGACGTGGCGACGCTCACCATCGGCCTGACCATCGACGCCGATTGGACGGAAGTGGGTAGCTAATGCCGACGGGAGCTCGCGGAGAGGCGATCCTGACGGTTGACGGCCAGCGCTACGAGGTGTTGTTTACCAACCGGGCGCTGGCCGAGGCGGAGGCGCTCACCGGGAAGACGGTGACGCAGCTGCTGGACCGGGCCGCCATCGGGATGACCGACCTGGCCAACCTGACGTTGGTGGGGATGGAGGCGGCCCGGCGCGACACCGACCCCCGTCGGGCACGCTACACCATCGCCGACGCCTGGGACCTGATCGACAAGGTCGGGTTCATGCCGGTGTTGCGGGCGGTGACGGAGAGCCTGGTGGCGGTGATGACATACAGCGGCGAAGAGCAGGAGCCGGCGGACCCCCCGGCGTAAGCCAGGAGTGGAACTGGGACGCGCTCCTGGCGACCTCGCTGCGGACGGGGCTGACGGTCCCGGAGTTCTGGGACCTGACGCCGCGGGAGTTGTGGGCCACCGTCGATGCGCGCCGCTGGCAGTGGGAGCAACAGGCACAGTTGCAGCTGACGGCGGCCTGGGCGACGGAAGGGCTGGCGCGGACGAAGCGGCTGCCGCAGCTGAGCGAGTGGCTGCGGCCCAAGAAGAAGAAGACGCGCTCGAAGGCGGAAGTGGACAAGGAGTTCGCGGACTTGAAGACGCGCATGGGAGGCAACGTTGGCCGATGAGGTGAAGCTCGGCGTCGCCGTCATACCGGTGCGCGTCAGCCTGGACGAGCTCGACCAGGGGCTGAGCCAGGCGCGGGTGAAGATCGAGAGCGTGCTGGGCGGGGCCTGGCAGAAGGCGGGCTCCGGCGCCAGCGGCCTGCAGGAGAGCGTGGCCGGGGCGACGGCGAGCGTCTCGGGCCTGGCCAGCGAGACGGTGGGGGCAACGTCCGCCGCCGCCGACATGGGGCGGGAGCTGGAGAACGCCGCCACGGGAAAGGGCGCCCCGGCGGTGAAGGGGCTTGTGGACCAGGTGGGCGGCCTGACCCGCGGCCTCCAGCAGGTGATGCAGATAGCCGGTTCGGCGGTG
>JAAYZO010000113.1 GCA_012514865.1 Lentisphaerota bacterium
CCCTTCAGGGTGCGTGGTGTGTGGGTTCGCGGTTCCGGGGGTCGTGCTGCGCGCGACCCCCGGCTACGATCTGGCACCCCTTCAGGGTGACCAGGTGAGCGCTGACGCGATCTTCGATCAGCCCTGGTGGCGGCGCGGCGATGCCCGTGCCCAACGCCGTCATGTCCCGCCTCGCGTTCTTGACGGCGGACGAATCTGATAGTAAGACTCTGGGTATCGACACTACCGAAGGACTGGTCATGACCACGATGACGGCAACGGAACTGGCGCGGAATCTCAGCGCCGTGCTGGATCGCCTCGAGCACAGCTCGGAGGAGATCGTCGTTGTCCGCCATCGTCATCCGGTGGCGCGCCTCATTCCGGGCGCTCCCCGCATGAGCGCGATGGAGGCGTTCGCCGACCTTTACGGTGCCATCAGTGCCGACGAAGGCGCCGCCTGGAGCCGCGACTGTGCTGCGGCCGACCGCACGCTGACTCAGGGGGTCGTTTCGGCCGGGATGTCCTGGCGGTGCGGGGCGAAGGCATCCCAGTCATGCCAGACCAGGGCCGGCCGACACAGGGGCCCGTAGTTGCCGGGGGCGGGCATGAGGAAGGTCGCCGCCTCGAGGGCGCCGGCGACGCCGCGGAAGGCGGTCATGCCGACGCCGGCGACGAGTCCGACCCAGGCGCCCTCCCAGGCACCGCGTTCGGTGACATGGCGGTCGATCTGACGCGGGAGTTCCAGCGGGCAGGTGGCGACATTGACCAGGCCGCGCAGCAGCTTGGTCGCCATCGAGCCGACCACTACCTCGGGGGCGGGCTGCGCCTGAGCCGCGCCGAGAGGCCCGCAGGCCAGAAGAGCCGCCATTGCCAGCAGGGTCATCCAGGGGGTCCGACGAGTGATCATGGTCGTTTCTCCTTGAGAGCACGGCGCCGGCACCTGGCCGGCAGGGTCGTATCACCAGAACCATAGACGCGCGCCGGCCCGTGTGCCAGGGTTGGACGGGGTCATGACGCGCTTGTGTGGACCTGCTCGCCCGGCGCCGGTTCAGCGCAGGAGCATATCGAGGTTCTCGGTGCCGATGATGGCCTGTCGCCAGGCGGAGGCCGAGCGCGTCAGCAGGATGTCGATGGGGTTGTGGTCGTCGCTGAGGACCGCGCCCGCGGTCGTTGGCAGGGCCAGCTCGTTGGCGAGGGCCATCTGCACGTACCAGCGGTTCGCCCCGGTCGCCAGGCGGCCCTCGCCGGCGGCGTCGACCGGGCGGTCGTCAGGGAGGGCGAGGATGAGGACATTGACCGCGTCCGGCGGGTCATCCAGGCGGGAACTGCAGAACGCCCGCACCTGCGGGAAGACCGTGCGCATGGTCTGCATGACGCTCGCGAGGGCCTCGGTGTGGCCGCCGCCGATGACCGTGACCAGGTTGAGGATGATGGCTCCGCCCGGGGTGAGGTGCGCGGCGAACTCGCCGAAGGCCTCGCGGGAGAGGAGGTGGCCGGGGACGGCATCGCCGGCGAAGGCGTCGAGGACGATGGCGTCGAAGACGCGGTCGCAGGTGTTCACGAAGCGCCGGGCGTCGGCGACGTGCACCGGGTAGAGTCGCGGGCCGCGCTGCAGGAACTCCTGCTGGAGGGCGGCGACCATCGGGTCGATCTCGACGACCTCGACGCGGCGGCCGCGCTCGTGCAGCAGGCTGGGCATGAGGCCGGCGCCGAGGCCGACGACGAGGACCGTCGAGGCCTCGGGGGCGGCGGCGGTGATGAGGGTATCGATGGCGTGGACGTAGCGCGACGCCGGGGTTCCGGCGGGCCAGCGTACGGCGCCCTGGTTGACACCGTCGATGAGGAGCCGGCGCTCGCCGGCGTCGGACTCGGCGATCTTGAGCTGGCCGTAGAGGCCATCCCGGCTGGCCAGGACGCGCCAGCCGTTGCCCTGGCTGGGGGCGTGGCGGCCGCCCTGCCAGCCGAGCACGGCAGCCAGGGCCAGCGTGGCCACGGCCAGGCTCGCGGCACCGGCGCGGCGGTGTGCCAGGAAGCCGCCCGCGGCCAGGACTGCCAGCAGGCCGGCGCAGCAGGCCAGGAGCCTCGACAGGCCCAGCCAGGGTATCAGCCAGAAGCCGCTGAGGACGGTGCCGGCGACGCTCCCGGCGGTCGAGAGGGCGTAGAGTCGTCCGACCTCCTGGCCGAGGTGCTCCAGGCCGCGGGTGTACAGCCGCACCACGAGCGGCGAGACCATGCCGAGGAGGAGGAGCGTCGGTCCGAAGAGGACCCCCGCCGCCACGAGCGACCCGCCGCGCAGGCCCAGGCCGCTGGCGGCCTGCAGGACATCGCGGCGGACCAGGCCCGACAGCGCCAGCGTCAGGGCCGCCAGGAGGACGACGCCGAAGAGCGTCCCCGGCCGCGGCCAGCGGTCGGCGACGCGGCCGCCGAGGGCGTAGCCTGCCGCCAGGGCCAGAAGCGCCACCGCGATCACCGCCGTCCAGACCACGATGCAGGTCCCGAACAGCGGCGCCAGGAAACGCGCCGCCAGGAGCTCGACGACCATCACCACGGCGCCGCACAGCAGCGCGGTGACGCTCAGCACGAGGCGCTCCGAGCGCTGCCCGGGCGCGGTCTCGGTCGGTTTCTCCGGATGACGTTTCTGCCGTGCCATAGGTGCCGCCCTTTCCTCTGACTGACCCACCCCCGCAGGGCTTGCCGCCGGGTCGCGCCGGCTCGTGGACGCGTTCGCGTCTGTGGACACTCGCGCTCCAGCACACGCGCCGTTGCGGCTCGTGGACGCGTTCGCGTCTGTGGACACTCGCGCTCCAGCACACGCGCCGTTGCGGCTCGTGGACGCGTTCGCGTCTGGGGCCGCCCGCCCCCCA
>JAAYZO010000011.1 GCA_012514865.1 Lentisphaerota bacterium
AGATCGCGGCGGCGCTCACTCGGTCACCCTGGAGGGGTGCCAGATCGTAGCCGGGGGTCGCGCGTAGCCCGACCCCCGGAAACGCGGATTGCACGCCATGCACCCTGGAGGGGTGCCAGAGCCGGACTTTCAAACAGCCCTGGGTCTGGACGGCGCCGCGTGGATGTGCTACTGTTTTAGTTTTTTGTGTACCTCTTGGGCCCATGTCAGGGATGATGCGGTCCGCGGTGGTGGCGTTGTGGCGGGTGTACCCAGGCAGGGCTCAGGGGCGGCCGGGCGCCGTGTGGCGACCGGTGAGGACTCAGGGAAGCGGGTGTGGGAAGCAATCTGCGAGGTGCGAGTATGCTGCACGAGCCAGCCCCGAAGACACCGGGGCAAGACAAGGCGCTGGGCTACAAGTCCAGGCTGGGGATGAGGCTGTTCTGTGTTTACACGGTGGTCTATGCCGGCTTTGTGGCCATGAGCATCGTGAGTCCGGAGGCGCTGGAGAGGCGGGGCATTCTGGGGCTGAACCTGGCCGTGACGTACGGCTTCGGCCTGATCGTCATGGCGATTCTTCTGGGTCTGGCCTACAACCACCTGTGCACGCGGATGGAGGATCGTCTGAACGGTCCGGCGGCGTCGACGAAGGCTGGAGGTAAGGCCTCATGATTTACCAGCCTTCTCCGATTGCCATCGCTATTTTTATCGCCTTTGTCACCTTTGTTGTTGGTCTGTCTTTCTGGCTGGCGCGGCGCACGACGTCAGCGCACAGCTACTACGCGGCCGGCGGCACGATTCACTGGAGTGTCAACGGCATCGCATTTGCCGGCGACTACCTCTCGGCAGCGTCCTTTCTCGGGATCTGCGGCATGATCGCGACGGCCGGCTACGACGGCTTTCTGTACTCGATCGGCTACCTGGCGGGGTGGATTGTGGCCTTGTTCGTCGTGGCCGAGCCGATGAAGCGTCTCGGCCGCTACACCTTCACGGATGCCCTGAACGCGAACTACCACTCGCGGGGGATCCAGTTGGCGACGGCGGTGAGCACCCTGGTGGTGTCGATCTGCTACCTGATCCCGCAGATGGTGGGTGCCGGTGCGCTGGTCAAGCCGCTGCTGGGCATGCCGCATTACATGGGCGTGATCATGGTTGGTGCGATTGTGATTCTGATTGTGGCCACGGCCGGCATGACCTCGACCACCTACGTCCAGTTCCTGAAGGGCGGTCTGCTCATTATCTTCTCGAGCATTCTGACCTTCATGGTGGTCCAGCGGGGATTGAACGTGAAGCCCACGGCCGACTACCACGAGTTCCTCACGCTGCCGGCCACGGTTGCCGAGGGCAGCGTGGTTGCCGTCGGCGCCGAGGGCTGGTCGTTAGGCAGCCAGGTCGCGGCGGGCGACCAGCGCTTTGTGCGCCTGGTCCGGGACGGGGTGAGCACCTGGTGGATGGTCGATGCTTCGGCGGAGGGCGCAGCGGTGCTGAAGGAGACCCCGTCGATCACCCGCGCTGCCAGTGGCGGCGTGCTGTACAACGGCGAGGCGAAGGAGGCGCGGCGGTTCTACCCGGTCGGCCATGCGTCGACGATCGTGGTCGACGGCAAGGAGGTCACGCAGACCGGCCCGGTGGGCGTCTTCCGCTTTCTGTCGCTGGTGGAGCAGTCCACGGTGGTGCGTTTCAACCCCAGGGTGATCCGCGACGGCGACGACCGCGTCGAGCTGTACGTGCCGACGCCGACGGCCGGCCGGCGGGTCATGCGGCCGGGCCTGAAGTTCAAGATCGACAAGGGCGCCAAGCTCTGGGACAAGTTGAACTTCATCTCGCTGATGCTGGCCCTGTTCTTCGGCACCGCGGCGCTGCCGCACATCCTGATCCGGTACTACACGGTCCCGAGCGCGAAGTGTGCCCGCAAGTCGACGATTGTGGCGATTGCCGCGATCGGCTTCTTCTACATTCTGACGTTGTACATGGGCCTCGGCGCGATGTTTGGCGGGGTGCTGGATGTGGAGAGCAACAACATGTCGGCGCCGCTCCTGGCGCGGTCCTTCGGGGTGTCGCTCTTTGCCGTCATCTCGGCGATTGCCTTTGCCACGATTCTGGGGACGGTAAGCGGCCTGATCGTGGCGGCCTCCGGGGCGGTGGCGCATGACCTGATCGACAACTACCTCGGCATTCAGTTGACCGACCAGGGCGAGGTCCGTGCCGGCAAGATCTCGGCGGTCGTGGTGGGCGCGATCGCGATTGTCCTGGGCATTCTGATGAAGGGCATGAACGTGTCCTTCCTGGTCGGGCTGGCCTTTGCGGTGGCCGCCTCGGCCAATCTGCCGGCCATTCTGATGCTGCTGTTCTGGAAGGGCACCACGGCAAAGGGCATCACCGCCTCGGTGATTGTGGGGATGGTGTCGTCGCTGGGGATCATCCTGCTGTCGCCCTCGATGTGGAGCCAGTACGGCCTCGACGCGGCCAAGGCACCGATCCCGCTGGACAACCCGGGCATCGTGTCGATTCCGCTGAGTTTCCTGGTTCTGGTGGTCGTCTCGCTGCTGACGCGGAAGGCCTCGCCGGCGGCGGCGCCGGCCGCCGCCTGAGCGCGTTTCGGCGGTCGGTCCGGCCGCGCCCCGCAGGTGGGCGCGGCCGGGCCGGTTTCTGCCGTCCGGCCGCCGTCGTGTCGCGAGGATGGCGCCTTCGCAGGGGGTGTGTCGTGGCCATGCGATTCGTCCTTCGCATCGTGCTGCCAGCCGTGCTGGCCGTCGTGCTCTTTGTCGTCACGACCTACGCCATCCTGATTCCGGCGACCGAACGCAGCATCATGGACCGCAAGCGCGAGATGATCCGTGAGCTGACCACCTCGGCCTGGAACATCCTGGCCAGCTTCGAACAGGAAGTCCAGGAAGGCCTCCTGACCCGTGACGAAGCCCAGTCGGAGGCCATCCGGCAGTTCCGCAACCTGCACTACGGTCCGGAGCTGAAGGACTACTTCTGGATCAACGACCTCGAGCCGCGCATGGTGATCCATCCGTACCGCCACGACCTGCAGGGCCGCAATCTGGCGGACATCACCGACCCGACCGGCAAGCACGTCTTTGTGGACTTCGTCGAGCTGGTCCGGTCCAACGGCGAGGGCTTCGTGGAGTACCGCTGGCAGTGGATGGGCGATCCGGCGCGGGTGGTGCCGAAGCTGTCGTATGTGAAGCTGTTCGAGCCCTGGGGCTGGGTGATCGGCACGGGGATCTACCTGGAGGACGTCCGTCACGACGTGCAGCGGGTGACGCGGCGGCTGTTTGCGACCTCGACGGCGATCCTGGCGCTGATCGGCGTGCTCATCGCCGTGATTCTGCAGCAGGGCTTCCGGAGCGAGCGCTCGCGTCTGGCGGCGGAGGAGGCCCTGCGGCGTTCGGAGGAGCGCTACCGCAGCGTGGTCGAGTCGGCGGGCGAGAGCATCATCATGGCTCTTGGCGGCGACCGGCTGTTCGCCAATGCCAGTGCGCTGCAGCTTCTCGGGTACAGCGCCGACGAGTTCGCCGAGAAGCAGCTCTCGGGGGTGATCCGTCTGACGGATGCCGAGCGTGCGGCGGGCTATGCCTGGCACGAGGCGGTTCTTGACGGCCGTCCGGCGCCGAGCCGGCACGAGTCCGAGGTCGTCGGCCGGGACGGTCGGGCCATACCGGTGATGCTCTCGTACTCGCCGATCCGGATTGGCGACCGCGTGGGTGTGGTCGTCGTGGCCAGCGACCTGACCGAGCGCAAGCGTGCCGAGGAGGCGAGTGACCGTGACCAGGCGCGGCTGCGCGAGCGCATGGACGACCTGAGCGCCCGGCAGTCGCACGACGAGGCGGCCCTGCGGGCTCTGCGTACGGCCGTGCTGCTCATGCAGCCGGCCGAGGGCGATCCGTGGACGCCGCATGAGTTCCTGGTCGGCCTGCGGGCGGCGCGTGATCCCCAGGAGCTGGCCCGCCTCAACCGGCAACTGCCGTCGCTCGCCTGCGCCCTGGTCGAGACCGGCGTCCGCCCTGAGGCGGTGAACCGCTTCATCACCGCCAACACCGACGCAGTGCTGGAGACGCTCCTGCCCTTCGCGCTGGCCGAACTGGGGCCGGCGCCGGTACCGTTCGCCCTGATGATTATGGGCAGCGAGGGCCGCCGTGAGCAGACCCTGTGCACCGACCAGGACAACGCCCTGGTCTACGCCGACCCGGCTCCGGGCGCGGAGGCCGCGACGGCGGCGTACTTCCTGCGGCTGGGCGAGCGCCTGTGCACCTGGCTGAACGATGCCGGCTACGCCTTCTGCGCGGGGAACGTCATGGCGAAGAACCCGTCCTACTGCCAGCCGCTCTCGGCCTGGAAGGGCCGTCTGGCGGCGTGGATTCACGCGGTTAAGGCGAAGGACCTTCTTCAGGCCAAGATCGTCTTTGACTTCCGCTGCGGCGGCGGCTCGCGGGCGCTGCTGGACGATCTGCGCGGGGCGCTCCAGGAGGAACTCGCCGACAACCCGCGTTTCTTCGCCCAGCTCGCCCTGGACGTGCTGCGCTTCCAGCCGCCCGTGGGCCTCTTCGGCGCGATTGCGGTGCAGGCGGTGGATGGCAACCGGAAGGCCTTCGACATCAAGAGCGCGATGACTCCGATCGTCGACTTCGCCCGCATCTACGCCCTGCGCCACGGCCTGACGGCGACGAACACGCTGGAGCGTCTGGGGGCCCTGCTGGGCACCGGCGAGCTGAGTCGCGAACGGCATATGGAGCTCGTGCAGGTCTACACCGCCCTGATGGAGATCCGCCTCGAGAATCAGCTCAGCGCCATCGCCGAGCACCGGGTCCCCGACAACTTCGTCGACCCCAGCCGTCTGACGCACCTGCAGCGCCGCATCCTGCGCGAGAGCTTCGCGCAGATCCGCAACTTCCAGAGTCGTCTGGGATATGACTTCACCGGCCTGCCCGGAGGTCTGCGCTGACTCATGCTGCTGATCCTCAGTGATGTGCATGGCCGCTTCGAGGTGGTCAACGAGCAGATTGCCGACGCCGAAGACCGGGTCGGGTCGGCGCTGGCGGGCGCGATTGTGCTGGGCGACTTCGGCCTGATCGAGCCGCACCTGCGGCGCTTCTTCCGGAAGCACGGTCAGCGCTTCACCCGGCCGCTGGCGTTTGTCGACGGCAACCATGAGGACTTCGACCACTTCGAGGCCCTGGTCGAGGGCTACGCCGATGTGTTCACGCACTGGCCCCGGGGGGCGGTGCGGGACCTGGATGATCACCGCTTCCTCTGCCTGGGCGGGGCGGCGTACATGGATGCCTTCATGACGCCGGAGCGTGCGGTGGTGAAGGCGCGCGACATCGAGCGCTGTCTCGCCCATCCGGCCGGCGCGGTCAGCGCGGTGCTGTCGCACGACTGTCCGGCCGGCATCGGGGTGGAGAACACGCCGGGCTTCGAGCACTATGGGCCGCCCGGGTTTCCCGGCGGCCAGCGCCTGGTGGAGCATTTCCACCCGGGGCTGTGGCTGTTCGGGCACCACCACCGCTGGTTCGATGCCGCGCAGGGCGGGACCCGCTACGTGGGCCTGCCGCAGAGCTGGGATGGGTATGTCCTGCTCGACCGCGACGACACGCTCTCCCAGGTCCGAAACTGCCTCCGTGTCACGACCTCGCCCCCCCAGGGCCTCTTCGGCCGGCTCTTCGGCAGGCGTTGAGGGTCGCGGCTGTCTCGTATGAACCGTCGCGGCGTGGTGCTGTCGACGCCGGCCCGGCTCGTGGACGCGTTCGCGTCTGTGGCCACTCGGTCTCCAGGTGGCGCGAGCGATGCTTCGCCCTGCTATGCCCGGCGCCACCGTGCGCCGGTATCCCCGCTGCAGTGCGGTCAGGGTTGGGCGCGGCCTGCGTCAGCGGACCGCGCGTCGTGCCAGGCCGGCCTGTGTCACTGGGGTTGACAGCCGGGCACGCGAAGGCGGAGGCCGTCGTAGGCCAGTCGGACGCCCGGGGGCAGGGCGGCCTCGACGGCGGCGTGGTCGACGTCGTGGGTCAGGTGGGTGAGCAGGGTGATCTCGGGTCGGAGCTGGGCGGCGACCTCGATGGCCTGGTCGATGCAGAAGTGCGTCGTGTGCGGCTGCGGGCGCAGGCCGTCGATGACGAGGGTATGGAGGCCTTGGAGCAGGGGCCACGAGGTCGCGGGGATGGCGCTGCAGTCAGTCAGGTAGGCGAGGCGGCCGATGCGGAAGCCGAGGACTGGCAGGCAGCCGTGCAGGAGGGGCACCGGCTGGACGTCGACGCTGCCGATGGTGACCGGGCTGTCGAGGACGTGAAGTTCCAGGCGGGGGATGCTCCAGCGCAGCGCGAAGGCCGGATCGGCGAACATGTAGGCATAGCGGTCGCGGATAAGGCCGATGGTGGCCTCATCGCCGTAGCACGGCAGGGGCTGGCGCTGTAGGAGCGTGAAGGCGCGCAGGTCGTCGATGCCGTGCAGGTGGTCGGCGTGGCCGTGGGTATAGAGGACGGCATCGACGCGGTCGATGCCGTGCCGCAGGGCCTGGGCGCGCAGGTCGGTGCTGCTGTCGATGAGGAGTGCTGTGGTGCCGGCGGTGACGAGGGCCGAGCAGCGCGTGCGCTGATTGCGCGGGTCGTCGGACTGGCAGACCGGGCAGCGGCAGCCGATCATGGGCACGCCGTAGGACGTACCGGTGCCGAGGCAGAGCAGGTCGAGTGAGTCAGCGGCGGTCATCGTTGCCGGTGGGTCTCTGCGCGTCCGGGGGCGGCGCGAGTCTCCCCCGCGCCGGTGGCCATGCGGCGTGCCGGCGCGGGGGGGCGCAAAGGGGCTTCCTACTGGATCTTCGCGTGGTAGTTCTGCAGCGAGTTCACGCCGGATTTGCCGAACTTGCTGCAGTCGGCGATGCCCTTGACGGCGGCGCGGGCGGCCGCCAGGGTGGTGATGTAGGGCAGGCGGTGCCGGATGGCGGCCTTGCGGATGTACGAGTCGTCATGCAGGCTGCGCTTGCCGGCCGGGGTGTTGATGACGAGCTGGATGGCCTTGTTGGTGATCGCATCCAGGATGTTCGGGCGGCCCTCGCTGAGCTTGTTGATGCGTTCGCAGGCGATGCCGTTCTTCTGGAAGAACTCGTAGGTATGCTCGGTGGCCAGGACCTTGAAGCCGAGGGCCACCAGGCCGCGGCCGACCTCGAGAGCGACGGCGTTCTTGTCGACCAGGCTGACCAGGACGCTGCCGCTGAGGGGCAGGTTGGTCTGGGCGCCCTCCTGGGACTTGTAGAAGGCCATGCCGAAGGTCGAGGCCATGCCGAGGACCTCGCCGGTCGAGCGCATCTCCGGCCCGAGCACCGGGTCGACCTCGGGCATCTTGTCGAAGGGGAAGACCGACTCCTTGACGCCGAAGTGCGGGACCTTGCGGGCCTTGAGGCTGAGGCTGGCGAGGGGTGTGCCGAGCATGAGCTGGGTGGCGATGCGGGCCATCTGGATGCCGCAGACCTTCGAGACCAGCGGCACGGTGCGCGAGGCGCGCGGGTTGGCCTCGAGGACGTAGACGCGGTCTTCGGCGATGGCGTACTGCATGTTCATCAGCCCGACGACCTTCAGTTCGCGGGCGATGCGGGCGGTGTACTCGTTGATGGTCTTGAGGTGCTTGGCGGGGATGCTGACCGGCGGGATGACGCAGGCCGAGTCGCCGGAGTGGATGCCGGCCTGTTCGATGTGCTCCATGACGGCGGGGACGAAGACCTCGCGGCCATCGGAGATGGCGTCGGCCTCGCATTCGAGGGCATCGACGAGGAAGCGGTCGATGAGGATAGGCCTCTCCGGGGTGACGTCGACGGCCTTGGCCATGTACTCGCGCAGCATGGCCTCGTCATGGACGACCTCCATGCCGCGGCCGCCGAGGACGAACGACGGGCGCACCATGAGCGGATAGCCGATCGAGGCGGCGATGCGGACGGCCTCATCCATGGAGCTGGCCATGCCGGACTCGGGCATGGGGATGCCCATGCGCTCCATCATGTGCCGGAACAGGTCGCGGTCCTCGGCCACGGCGATGGTCTCGATGCTGGTGCCCAGGATGGTCACGCCGGCCGCGGCCAGCTCGGCGGCGATGTTCAGCGGCGTCTGGCCGCCGAACTGCACGATGACGCCGTCGGGGCGTTCCTTCTCGTAGATGCTGAGGACGTCCTCGACGGTCAGGGGTTCGAAGTAGAGCCGGTCGGAGGTGTCGTAGTCGGTGGAGACCGTCTCCGGATTGCAGTTGACCATGATGGTCTCGTAGCCCAGCTCACGCAGGGCCAGGGCGGCATGGACGCAGCAGTAGTCGAACTCGATGCCCTGGCCGATGCGGTTGGGGCCGCCGCCGAGGATGACGACCTTGGTGCGCTCGGAGGGGCGGGCCTCGTCGGCCGGAGCGCCGGCGAAGGGCGCCTCATAGGTCGAGTACATGTAGGC
>JAAYZO010000114.1 GCA_012514865.1 Lentisphaerota bacterium
CCCTTCAGGGTGCGTGGTGTGTGGGTTCGCGGTTCCGGGGGTCGTGCTGCGCGCGACCCCCGGCTACGATCTGGCACCCCTTCAGGGTGACCAGGTGAGCGCTGACGCGATCTTCGATCAGCCCTGGCGCCCTGGCAGGGGTGGTGAGGGCAAAATCGGCCCTACTCCGGCAGCGCCTCTTGACAAGTACCGCCGCGGGCGATGTTATCAGAAGCCCAAGCCACGCAGCCCCGGGCTCCGGCCGTGCGGTCCGGAGAGCCTTCCCGGAGCCCTGGCGAGCGAAGCACGGAGGACGGGACATGGCGAAGAAGGTCAAGGTCGGATTCATCGGATGCGGCGGCATCGCAGGCTACCACTTCGGGCACTTCGAGAAGCTGACGGACCGGGCTCAGGTGACGGCCGTCTGCGACCTCGTCGACGAGCGCGTCAAGAAGACCGCCGACCGCTTCAAGGCGACCCCGTACGCCGACTGGCGTGAGATGCTCGCCAAGGAGAAGCTCGACGCGGTCTACGTCTGCGTCGAGCCCTGCGCGCACGAGAAGAAGGGCACTGGCGGCATGGAGCTGGCGGCCATCGAGAAGGGCTGCCACCTCTTCGTCGAGAAGCCCGTGGCGATGAGCATGGCCTACGCCAAGAAGGTCCAGGCGGGCCTGAAGAAGAACAAGCTGATCAACGCCGCCGGGTTCCAGGACCGCTACCAGGACATCGCCCCGCGCATGAAGGGCTGGCTGGCCACCAAGGACGTCGCCTTCTTCAACGGCTACTGGGTCGGCGGCATGCCCGGCGTGTGGTGGTGGCGCCGGCGTGAGACTTCCGGCGGCCAGGCGGTCGAGCAGACCATCCACATCTTCGACATGGCGCGCTACCTCTTCGGCGAGGTCACCGCGGTGCAGGCCTTCGGCCGGCGCGGCGTCATCCGCGACGTCGAGAACTACGACACCGAAGACGCCTCGGCCGTGAACCTGCAGTTCGCCAACGGCGTCATCGGGACCATCTACAGCGGCTGCTTCACCAAGTGCGGCGGCAAGTGCGGCATCGACATCTACTGCAAGGACGCGCGCCTGGACTACACCGAGCGCGTCGGCTTCAAGGCGATCGAGCCGAACCTGACCATCGAGATGAAGACCGGCAACGACTACGGCCAGGAAGAGGACGACACCTTCATCGACGCCATCCTCGACGGCGACCAGAGCCTCGTGCTCTCGCCCTACAGCGAGGCGGTGCGCGATCTGCAGGTCGTCCTGGCTGCCAATGAGTCCATGGACAACGGCGGCAAGGTCGTCGCCCTGAAGTGAGCCCCATCGACGCCCAGGCCCACGGGCCGGGGCGTCGGCGCGAACCAACACCGGCGGGAGATCGGCGGCAGAGCCACCTACCGGCGTAGAACGCCGGATAGGGCATGGCGGAACGTCCCTCGCGGCGCGTCCTGGAGCGCGAGTGTCCACAGACGCGAACGCGTCCACGAGCCGTGTTGGGCGTCGGATTGCGAGTACGGCTCCAGAGGCTTGTCGCCCTCCACGGGCCCTTGGACCGGGCACCACGTCTGGAGCGCGAGTGTCCACAGACGCGAACGCGTCCACGAGCCGCAACCGCGTCGACTGCACTGTACTCCTATGTGTCAGGCGGGGCGGGACGCGCCCGGTGACAGGCGGTCCCTTATCGTCGCGATGAAGCGCCGCAGTTGCGGCGCCACTGCCTGGAACGACACCCTCTCGCGAGCCCGCGCCTGCGACGCCTCGACGCAGTGTCGGCGCCAGGCCTCATCGCGGCACAGCCGGGTGACTGCCTCGAGGCAGCGCGCCCCCTCGGCGGCCCCGGCGGAGAACTCCGGGAAGGCGATCGACTCGATCTCGCCATTGCCGCCGACGCAGGGCAGCCGGCAGAGCAGGGCGTCGCCGGCGACCTGTCCGGGCACTGTACTCTGGTCCATCTGGAAGACAGCCTTGTGACTGGCCATCTCGCGCAGGTAGTCGGCGTAGGGCCGGCGGCCGCGGAGGACGCGCAGGGCGCCGTCGGGGTAGCCCAGCGAGCGCAGGAGCCAGTCGCCGCGGAAGCCGTCGGTGTTGATGACGGTCACCGGCTCGCCCGTGCTCGCCGCGACCTGGCGCAGGAGGACCAGGCTGAGGAGGTGGTTCCGGGTGGGGTTGAAGAACTCGCGGGTGCCGACGAAGATGCCGTGGTGGCTGCCGTCAGGCCGTGAGAAGTCCCAGCGCGGGTCGTCGACGGGGTAGGGAGTCGGGATGGCGGCGACCGGCGCGGCGGTGAGGGCCGCGTAGACCGGCGCCAGAGCCCGCGTCGGGCTCAGGCAGCCATCGGCGAGGGCGAGGACCTCGCGCATGGCACGGAGACGCCGCGGCGTGCCGATCCGCTCGAGGATCTGCTGGAAGCCGGTCTCCTTGAAGGCCACCAGGACCGCCCGGCCGGAGGCCTTCAGGCGCCGCAGCAGCCGCAGGTTCAGACCGAGGTGGCGGCTCAGGAGCAGCAGGACCACGTCGTCGTCCGCGCCGAGCGTCTCCAGGCCGCGGTGGAAGGACCCGCCGAGGCAGGCGGCGTAGGCGTGGTAGTTGATCGGCGGGTGGCCGCCGCGGTCGACCGCACCGGCGCCGTCGTCAAAACGCTCGTGGCGGTCGCTGCCGGTGGCGCAGAGCACCGCCAGCCTGAGTTCAGATTCGAGGCGGTCGTTCATCCGATCGGCATCCTTGACCGAGGCCCGCCGCAGTCCCCACGGCGTATCAGACCCTCAACATAGCCCCATGACGCCCGGATGCCGCGCGGCCTGTCGGTCGCGCCAGCCGAGCGCGACCACGGCCGAGACGTCGCGCCCCAGGTGTGATGGAGGGCGAGCGGCCACAGACGCGCATGCGTCCGCGAGCCGGGGCGGCATCACCTGTGCCGGCCCCACCGGCCCGGCCGGCGCGGCGGCAAAGACCCGGCGCCACTCTGTCCACCTTGTCCACCCCGTCCATGCTGTCCACCCCGTCCATGCGGCTGCGTGTGACGCGGGTTGGCGGCGTGGTGTGCCCGGCGCTACGTTGACGCGGCCGGGCGGTCGTCGTGGGTGGCGGCCGCGGCCGGTGGGCATGGAGGCCGTGTGATGGGCATTGGGTCTGGCGGCGCGCGTGCGGTGGTTCGGGTGGCGGTGTTTGCGATGGCTGTCGCGGCGATGGCTCTGCCAGCGTCCTCCGCTGTCGCGGCCGAGCCCTACTCCTTCGTGGTCTTTGGTGACAACCAGTTCGCCACCGCCAGCCCGACCTCGGGTGTGCCCGAGCGCATGGCCCTGCCGAAGGTCGTCCTGGCACTTCAGCCGGCCTTCGTGCTGCACACCGGCGACCTCATGGACCACGGCTACGACGAGGGCGCCTACGAGCGTTTCGCCGAGTATTATCAGGACATGCTTGCGGCGGTGCCGTTCTTTCCGACCATGGGCAACCACGACGCCGGCAAGGGCATCCACAACTACGCGGCCTTCCTCGAGAAGCAGCTCCGTGAGCGCAATCCGTCCGCCTGGGGACCGACCTGGGACCGGGAGGTCGTCGTGCGTTTCCGTGACGACCCGACCGAGTATCCGACCAGTTTTCAGGACCCCGGCGTGGCGGCGGCACGGCGGCTGGTGCCGAGCGGGGTGTCGTTCAAGACCTACTACAGCGCCCGCATCAGGAACCTCTGCCTCATCTCGTTCGAGCAGGGCACCCGCTGGTGGGCGAACACGCCCCTGGGCTGGCTGGAGGAGACCCTGCGCCAGGCGCAGGCTGACCCGGCGGTCGAGCACATCGTGGTGATCATGCATCACCCGATGTACTCCAGCACCATGCGCGACGACCCGCCTGACCCCGCCAAGCCCGCCGGCGGCGAGTGCATCCGGCCGGTGCGGCGGCTCTACGAAGACCTCTTCCGGACCTATGACGTCACCCTGGTGTTCAGTGGCCATGCCCACCTCTACGACCGCTTCTATGTCCCGGATGACGACCGACCGACCCGCGCCGATCCGCCCCCGGTATCCTACCCCCACGACGGGCGCGGCATCCACTACGTCGTCACCGGCGGTGGCGGCGGGCCGCTGAACCGCGGCACCTGGCGTGAGGAGTCGAGCTGGGCCTTTTCGCAGCGCCGTCTCTGTGCCTACCACGTCACCGAGGTCCAGGTCGACGGCCGCGCCCTGCGGGTGCGCGTGCATCAGGTCGAGGGCAGCGCCGACGCGCCCCGACACAGCCTCTTCGACGAGTTCACCATCGTGCCCTGAGGATTCGCAGGCCGGCCGCGTCTGACCGGCTCACCCTATGGGAAGGCCCCGCGCATGGATCTCCACGATCTGCCTCCGCAGCCGTCCGATTCGACGTGGCGTTTCATCGACGAACTCAAGGCGCCCCTGTGGCGCGACCACGGCTGGCCGCCGCGCTCACCGCGGGAGGGCGAGGCTGACCTGCGCGGCGGCTTCCGGGTCGAGGCGGGGCTGCCCGACCCCGACGGCCTCCTGGAGACGGCCTACGCCGACCTGGCGGCCTTCGCGCGTGCCGGCGGCCTGCCGGCCGCGGGCGCCTTCCCGTTGCGGCTGCGCCCGGCGGACCTTCCCGAGGAGGCCTTCCGCGTCACGGTAACGCCCTCCGGCGCGACGCTGGAGGCCGGCGACCTGGAGGGCGCGCGCCGGGCGCTGTTCTGGGTGGAGGACGCCATGCGTCGTGCCTGTGGGCCCTTCCTGCCGCTGGGCACCACCGAGCGTCGGCCCTTCGTGCGGCGGCGCATCTCCCGCTGCTTCTTCGGCCCGATCAAGCGGCCGCCGCGTCTGCGTGACGAGCTGATGGACGACCAGGACTACTACCCCGAGAACTACCTCAACCGCCTGGCCCACGAGGGCGTCAACGGCCTCTGGCTGACCGTCGAGTTCCGCGATCTCTGCCGCACCTCGATCACGCCCGGGTACGGGGCGCAGGCCGAGCGGCGTCTGGCCAAGCTGCGGCGGACGGTCGACGTCTGCCGGCGCTACGGCATCCGCACCTACGTCTTCTGCATCGAGCCACGCGCCTGGACGCAGGAGGACGCCGCCATCCTGGAGCGGCATCCCGAGCTGGGCCGCGGCGGCTCGTCGTATGACAGCCGGAAGCTGTTCTGTCCCTTCTCGGAGGCGGCGCGGCAGTACCTCACCGAGGCGGTCGGGGGGCTCTTCCGGGCGGTGCCGCACCTCGGCGGCCTGATCAACATCTCGCATGGCGAGCGTGCGACGACCTGCCTGAGCAGCCTCTCGGCGATCGGCGATGGCCGCCTGCAGTGCCCGGTCTGCTCGAAGAAGCAGCCCTGGGAGATCCTGCATGCCACCCTCGAGCCGATGGCCGAGGCCATGCACGCCGTGGCGCCGACGGCCGACCTGATCAGTTGGCTGTACATGCCGCAGCCGCAGGGGCCGGTCCGCTCGGCCCTGGCCGACTGGGTCTACGACATACCGGCACATACCCCGCCCGGCGTCATCCTGCAGTTCAACTTCGAGTCGGGCGTGCGCCGCACGGTCTTCGGCCGCGAGCTGATCGGCGGCGACTACTGGCTCTCCAATCCGGGGCCGAGCGACCGTTTCGAGCGCATCGCCACGACCGCCCGCGAGCATGGCACGCCGGTCTCGGCCAAGATCCAGACGGGCTGCTCGCACGAGGTCGCCAGCATCCCCTTCGTGCCGATCCCGGGGATGATCCACCGTAAGTTCGCCGCCATGCGCCGCCTGGGCGTCTCGGCCAGTATGCTCTGCTGGTATTTCGGGAACTACCCGGGGGCGATGAACCGCGCCGCCGGCGAGCTGTCCTTCGAGCCCTTCCCGGAGTCCGAGGACGACTTCCTGCTCTACCTGGCGCGACCCGACTGGGGCGCCGACGCCGCGGCGGTCGCCGCGGCCTGGAAGGAGCTCGCCGCGGGCTACGAGCACTACCCGCTGACCAATCTCTTCCAGTACTACGGCCCGATGCACGACGGCCCGGTGTGGCCGCTGCACCTGCGCCCGCAGGACGCGCCGCTGTCGCCGTCGTGGCTTCTGGCCTCGACCCAGACACGCCTGCCCTGGCCGCCGAGCGGCGACCGCGTCGGGGAGGCCTTCGGCGAGTGCCTGACGCTCTCCGAGGTCGTCGAGCTCTGCCGGCGCATCTCGAGCGCATGGGACCGCGGCACCGCCATGCTCACCGCCCTGGCGCCGCACTGGCAGGGGAACCGCGACCGGCTCCTGGATATCGGCCTGACCGAGGCCCTGGCCATCCAGTTTCGCAGCGGCTACCACATCCTGCGCTTCTATGAGCTGCGCGAACGGCTCTTCCGTCTGGACGACAGCCGCACCGGGGCGCCCCTGCTCGAGGAGATGGCCGACCTCCTGCGGCGCGAGCTGGCCGGCGGCGAGCGCCTGGTGGAACTCTGCGAGGCCGACTCGCGCCTCGGCTTCCACAGCGAGGCGGAGGGCTACAAGTACTTCCCCGACAAGATCCGCTGGCGCCTCGGCCAGGTGCGCGGTGTGCTCGAGCGCGACGTCCCGGCGGTGGCCGCGGCCCTGCGCCGCGGCGAGGCGCTCTTCCCCGAGTACACCGGTCGTGCCCCGGCGGGCGCGGTGGCGCCGACGCGGCCCTGGGCCGTGATGGCGGGTCTCTGGGACGACCCGGCGCGGCCGTGGCCTGCTGACGGCCCCCAGGCGGCCTGCCGAGAGGGCGCCGCCGACGCCGCGGCCTGGTCGACGGCGTGGTTCGCCTGCCTGCGTCCGGATGGCCTCTACGTCGCCTTCTCATGCCGCGAGGGCGCGTCGCCGGCGCCGGCGGCGGCGACGGCGGCGGCCGGCACGGCCGGCACGGCCGCCTTCTCGATCGACGCCTGGCGGAGCCTGCCGGCGGTCGCCGTGCGCGTCGAGCCGCGGCGGCTCTGGCCGAGCCTGTGGTTCGCCGCCGCGGCCGGCGGCGGCGTCTCGCGCAGTATCTCCGGGAGCCCGGAGGCCCGCGTCGCCCGCGTTGAGCACGGCTGGCAGGGCGTCCTGCGCGTGCCTCGAGACCTCCTCGGCGCGCGCTGGCGCGAGGACGACCCGCTGCGCCTCGACGTGCAGCGCAGCGTCCCCGGCGTCGGCGTGCTGACCTGGATGGCCCAGCACCCGCAGACGCCACGCCTCTGCCTGGGCTCGGAGAACCCCGCCGACCTGGGCTGGGTCCTGCCGTCGGAGTGACGACACGGCGCCGGGGGTCGCGTTCAGCACGACCCCCGGCGACCACGGGCTGACGAGACGTGCACTCTCGTATGAAACGTCGCGTCGTTGCGTGCGGCGCTTTGTTGCAGACTTTCAGCCTGCCGTGCGTCACATCCCATTTCCCAGGGCGTTGCCCCGGGCTGACGAATGATGCCCTTTCAGGGCGCCAGAACGGATGTCAGCAGACGATGCCTCCGCGTGAGATTCTGGTTCCTCGCGATCGCTATCGCGATCGGGATCGGGATCGACGCCCGGTCCTTTCATGTCAGAACGGCACTCTTGGCGATTTCGATAGCGATCCCGATCGCGATTTGGACTCCTCCAACTCAGGACTGGGCACCCTGTCGGGACCTGGTCTATAGGTGTCACTACAACCTGCAGGCGAGATGAACTCCAAGTCCCGCCCAGCCGACAGGCCTGTCATGCACCCGGGGGGCTCTTGCGCTGGCCGGTCGGCGGCGGGGGGCCTATATTCCGCGGCGGTTCGGCCGGGCGGCCCGCGGGGCTGTGTACGGCTCTCCAGGAAGGACGTCCCTATGCAGTTTGCCTCTGAGAGCGATCATCGGCAGTGGCTTTCCGCGCAGTCGGCGCTGCCGCGAGGGTTCCGCGTCGGCACGACGCGTCTGAGCTTCACGCCGGTGGAGGTCTCGAAGCCGTCGGCGATGACGCTGACGCTGATCGTGCCCGAGCGTCCTACGGCCGCTTTTGCGGCTCTGTTCACTCGCAACGCCTTCCCTGGTGCGCCGGTGCTGATCGGGCGCCGTCGTCTGGCCGAGCCCCGTCTCGGCGCGGTCGTGGTCAACAACAAGGTGAGCAACGTCTGCGCGCCTGGCGGCGTCGAGGCGAGCGAGGCGCTCTGTGCGGCGGTGGCCGCGCAGCTCGGCCTGCAGCCGAGTGAGGTCCTGCCCTCGTCGACGGGCGTCATCGGCTGGCGCCTGCCGGTCGAGGCGATGCTGGGCGCTCTGCCCGCTGCCGTCGAGAGCCTGCAGGGCCGGAGCATCCTGCCGGCCGCCACCGGCATCATGACCACGGACCTCTATCCCAAGATCCGCCGGGTCGACCTCGGCGGCGGCGCTGTCGTCGGCATCGCCAAGGGCGCCGGCATGATCGAGCCCAATCTGGCGACCATGCTCGTCTATATCCTCACCGACCTGACCATCGGCCGCGAGGCCCTGCGGCGCCTCCTGCCCGTGGCCGTCGGCGATACCTTCAACGCCATCACCATCGACTCGGATCAGAGCACCTCCGACACCGTTGTGGCACTGTCCTCGGGCCAGGTCGACGGCGTGGCCGAGGACGCCTTCGCCGAGGCCCTTCACCAGGTCTGCCGCGGGCTGGCCGAGGATGTCGTGCGCAATGGCGAGGGCGTGCATCACGTCATGAGGGTGGCCGTCACCGGGGCTCCCGACATCGCCGTGGCGCGCGGCGTCGGCAAGTCGGTGGCCAACTCGCCGCTGTTCCAGTGTGCCGTCTGCGGGAACGACCCGAACATCGGCCGTCTGGTCTGTGCCGTGGGCAAGTACCTCGGCAATGCCGGCCTGGGCCTGGACCTCGGCCGGTGCCGGATGAGCATCGGCGGCATGGCGGTCTTCGAGGGCGGCGCCTTCCGTATCGACAGCGACACCGAGCGCCGGCTGTCGGAGTACTTCCGCCAGGCCGAGCTCTATCAGAGCGCGGCACCCGATGGACGTGGCGTCTTCAAGCCCACCATCTCCTGGCCACCCCATGAGCGCGCTGTCGAGATCGCCATCGACCTCGGCGTCGGCGCGGCGGCCTTCACCGTCATCGGCGGCGATCGCTCCCACGAGTACATCAGCGAGAACGCCGACTACCGGAGCTGATGAGTCGCTGTCCGCCGGCGACGATTCCCATGAGCGATGCCATGGGCGTCACGGAGGATACAGGCTAAAGTATGCTCCGTGTTCCGTCATCGCGGTCACCGGGCCCTCCGGCACACGGGTGCAGCGGCATGCAGACAGCCATCTTCGGCGACATCCACGGCAACCTCGAGGCCCTCACGGCAGTCCTTCAGACGCTCGGTAACCTCGGCATCGAGCGCATGTTCTGCACCGGCGATATCGTCGGTTACGGGGCCTCGCCCCGAGAGTGCATCGAGAGGGTGCGCGAACTCGGCATCCCGGCGGTGCGCGGCAACCACGACGACTACACCACCCATACCGACGGCCGCGAGTGGCGCGTCCGGCCCGAGGCCCGCGAGGTCATCCACTGGAACCGCAGCCAGCTCGACCGGTCGCACCTCGCCTGGCTGCAGGGGCTGCCCTATGTGCATCGCGAACCCGGCTTCAGCGTGGTCCACGCGTCGCATGTCTACATGCCCCCATGGCCATACCTGCTCAACGAGCGGGCGACCATCCACCACTTCCTCTTCCAGCCGGACGACCTGTGCTTCTGCGGGCATTCGCACGTGCCCATGGTCGCGATGCATCGTCCGGGTCAGCGGCCGCGCCTCGACCTGCTGCACAACCTCCTCCTGCCGCGCCGGCAGGTGGTGAGCATCGGCGTGGGCGCGGTCGGCCAGCCGCGCGATGGCGACCCGCGTGCCTGCGTGGTGCTCTACGACCCGGAGGTGCGCTCGGTGCGGGTCATACGGGTCGCCTATGACGTGGCGGGCGCACAGCGGCGCATCCGTGAGGCGGGCCTCCCCGAAGACCTCGCCGAACGGCTGAGCCAGGGACACTGACCCATGGACAGCAGCATCCGCGCCGTCGCCAAGATCAACCTCTACCTCGACGTCCTGAGACGCCGCCCCGACGGCTACCACGACATCGCCACGGTCTTCCTGCCCCTGGAGGACCCCGCCGACGAGATCCGCCTGAGCACCGCCGCGCCGGGTGTGCTGCGCGTGACCAGCGATCACGCCGGCGTGCCCGACGGCCCGGGGAATCTCTGCTGGCGTGCCGCCGAGGCCTTCGCCCGCGACACCGGCCTGGCGCCGTCCTGGGAGATCGCCATCCGCAAGCGCATCCCGGTGGCGGCGGGCCTCGGCGGGGGCAGCTCCGATGCCGCCGCCGTGCTCCTGGCGCTGAACCGCCGCCACGGCGAACCGCTGAGCCTGGAACGCCTGCGCCGTCTGGCCGTGGGTCTGGGCGCGGATGTGGCCTTCTTCCTGGCGCCATCGCCGGCTCTGGGCGAGGGCCTCGGCGAGGTCCTGCGGGCGGTGCCGTGCCGGCGGCCTCTGGAGGTCGTCCTGGCCAACCCCGGCTTCCCGATCGCGGCGGCGTGGGCCTATGCCAACCGCGGCCGTGTCGCGCTGCCCCCGGCGCCATCCCTCGAGGCGGTCCTGGCGGCGCTGGCCGACCCGTCTCCCGAGGCCCTGGCGCCGCTGACGTACAACGCCCTGGAGCCGGCCATCCTGGACAAATTCCCCCTGGTCGCGATGCTCTGCCGGGGCCTGGTCGAGGCCGGCTGCCTCTGTGGCCATGTCTCCGGCAGCGGCCCGACCGTCTACGGGCTCTGCCCGGCCGGGCAGGGCGATGCGATCCGCGCGCGACTCGTGGAGCGCTTCGGCGACGACCTCTGGACCTGCGCCACGCGCACGCTCGCGAGCCGCCCGGAGGCCGTGACGGAGCCCTGACACAGCCACGCCCCGGTGGCCCCGGCTGCGGGCGCCGCCGCGGCCCAGCGGAGGCCTGGCAGACGTGCCTGTTCCGCGCCCAGAGTCGACGACGCCCACCGGCTCAGCCGGTCCTGCCGCCGGGGCCTTCTTCAGCCTCGGCGCGCTGACGCTGACCGTCCAGGCGGTGCTCCTGCGTGAGTTCTTCTGCGTCCTGCACGGCAGCGACCTCGCCTTCGCCTTCGCCCTGGCCGCCTGGACCGCGATCACCGCCGCCGGGGCAGTCCTGGCCGGGTCGCGGCGGTCATGGCTGCCGCGCTGCCGCGCTCTCTGGCCGTGGGGGCTGGTGGCGCACGCCGGGCTGGCCGTGGCGGTGTTCCTGAGTATTCGCCGCTGGGGAGCCCAGGCCGTCATCCCCTTCCATGGCTACCTCCTCATACCGGTCTTCCTGGCGCCCCTGTGCCTGGTCGGCGGGCTGCTGTTCCCGTGGTACCTGTCGGCGGGCCGACTGACCCCATCCCAAGCCTGGTCCTGGGAGGTCGCCGGCGGCCTGGCGGCGGGCGTCGTCAGCGCGGTGCTGTACTATCATGGCGCCCTGTCGGCGCCGCTGCTGCTCGGTGGGGTCGTGGTCTGCCTGGCCGTGGCGCTCGGCCCGGCCCGCGCTCGTCGGCGTGCCTGGGCCATGGTCCCGGCCCTTGGGCTGGCCGTGGTCCTGCCCTTCAGTCGTCCGGGCGAGGCTCTGGAGTGCCGTCTGCTGGGCCTGCGGTATGCCCCCGGCCGCGTCCTGGCGGCGGCGAACACCCCGACGGCGGCGATGGCGGCGGTCGCCGCTCCGACCGGCGGAGTGACGGTCTTCGAGAACGGCTCGCCCTGGCCGGCGGCGGAGGCGACGCCAGCGCGCGCGGCTCTCCTGGCGGCCCTGAGTGCGTTGCCGCCGTCGGGCGGTCCCCGGGCCGTCGTGCATGCCCTGCGCAGCGGCTTCGGTCCGGCCTTGGCGGCCCTCCCGGGGGGCTCATCCTGGCAGCTCGTCGAGGCCGACCTCGCGGCGGTGGCCTTCGCCCGCCGGTACCGCCGCGAGGGTGCTGACACGGCGCCGGCGGTGCCCTTCACCGCCACGGCCCTGGACCCTCGCGGCGGCGGCTGGGGCCTGATTGCGGTCCTGTCGCCGACTCCCGACGGTCTCCTGGTGAACCGCGCCCTGACCCGCGAGTTCGCCGCGGCGGTGCGGTCCGCCCTGGCGCCCGACGGGCTCTTCGTGGTGGCCGTGCCGGTGGCGCCGGGCTTCACGCATCCCGGCCAGGAGGCGTGGATCGAGACTGTGCGGGAGGTCTTCCGCGAGGGCTTTCCGGCGATGGCCGAGCGCCGCACCGACCTGGGTTGGCTCCTGCTGATCGGCGCCGCGGCGGCGCCGGACCTCGCCGCCGCGGCGCGGCGCCTGGAGGTGCGCTGCCCGGGCCTGTCGCCGGGCGTGACCGCCGAGGCACGCGGCGTCCTGCTGGGCGAGGGCATCCTCGACCTCGACCGCCTGGCCGGCCCGGCCGCGGCCGCGCCGACGGCCCGGCGGGCGCCGGTCAACCGCGTCGGCGACCCGCGTGCCTGCTTCCGCTGGCTCGAGTTCCGCGGGCGGCTCGTCGAGGAAGCGCCGAGGTGGTGGCAGTGGCTCTTCCGGGAACGCACGGCGTCCTGGGCGGCCGTGCTGGTGGCAGCCCTGGCGGGTCTGGGGTGGTGCGGCCGACCGGCGCGCTCTGTACAGGGGGTCTTCTGGGCCTCATGGACCGGTACCGCCGCCCTGATTACGGCGGTGTACCTCTACCAGAGCCTGGCCGGCGCGGCCTTCTGGGCGGTGTCGCTGCTCAGTGCCGCCTCGCTGACCGGGATCCTCTGCGGCACCCGGGTGCGGCCGACGCCTCGCCGCGATGCCCTGGCCGCGCTGGCGGCGCTGGTGCCGGCGGCGCTGTGGCTGCTGCATGGCCACCTCGGCGGTCCTGCCGGGGTGTCTCTGGCGGTGCTTCTGGCGGCGGTCGGGCTGGCTGGAGCCGCCCTTGGGCACGCCTTCGCCCGCCGCGGCGGGCTGGCTGGCGCGCCGCCCGGCGGGAGGCTCTACGCGGCTGACCTCCTGGGTTCGGGCGCCGGGCTCTTCCTAGGAGGCGCGCTACTGCCGTGGTGGTGCGGCTTCGAGGCGGCGGCCGTCCTGGCCGGCCTGGCGGCCGCGGCCATGCTCGTCGCCGATGCGGTTCGCCGGCGCGCCTGACGGTGGCCGCGGGCCATGCCCGTATGGCGCGGCGCGTCAGCGCGGGAAGAACTGGTAGTAGACCGGCTTGTCGCCGGTGATGATGGAGTAGATCGCGCCGGTGAGCATGAAGGTGATGGCGCCGGCGATCTCGGCGGCAATGACCCCGATCATCAGCGGCCGCAGACGGCGCACCAGACCGAAGCCGCCGTACTTGAGGGTCAGGGACTTGATCAGCCAGCCGAGGAGGAAGGAACTCCAGAGCAGGACCGTCGGCCAGGTCGCCCAGACCAGGAACAGCACCGGGTGCAGGGGCCACCATGGCACCCGCAGGCGCAGGACGCTGAAGAGGATGACCATGCCGAAGCCCAGGCCGGCGGCCCAGACGAAGGTCGCATCCGGCCGTAGACCGCCGAGGCGCTGCGGCCAGGGCTTCTCGAGGACCTCCTCGAGCTGGCCGGTCGCCTGCAGTCGGAGCATCTCGGTGTCGGCCGCCTGGAAGGGCATCTTCGGCGTCTGCCAGTACGAGAAGCCGCACTCCACCGGGGTGCCGTCGGCGTAGGTCGCGGCGAGGGCGATCACCAGTGCCAGGAGCGCCCCGACGACGTACATGCCCAGAGCCAGTCGACTCAGGCGCGCCGCGCTGAGGCCCAGGCGCTGGCCGATCTTCAGGCCGTTGCCGAGGTACGCCATGAGGAACTGGCTGTGGTCGAAGCTGAGCACCATGCAGGCCAGCGCCGCCACCACCAGCGAGGTCAGGCCCAGGCTGTACCCGCCGACCATCGCCAGCAACGCCGCAAAGGGCTGCCAGCGGGCGTGGATGAAGAACAGCCCGGTCTCGGCGCTGATGCGCGAGACCACCACAAACGACAGGATGATCAGGCCGACTGTGATCACCGCGTAGGGCCACTCCAGGCCCAGGCGCGCCAGAAGCACGACCATGGCCAGGGTCGAGAGCAGCGCCAGACGGCAGGCCCGCACGGCGCCGTCGTCGGACTCATGGCGACGCCAGAAGCGCAGCGCCTTCGTCAGGACCTCGCCGTAGTACTGCCGGCCGGCGTACAGCAGCATCAGGCTGAAGGCGAGGTAGCTTCCGACCCGCTGCCAGGCCGACCAGCCGCCCAGGCCGTAGTCGGTCGAGAGGTCGATGCCGACCTTGACCATCGGCCATGCCGCCAGCGCCCAGAGGATCTGCGTCAGGCCGAGGGTCAGCGAGATCTCGGAGCTGACCAGGAAGGCGAAGGCCATGGCCAGGGGGTAGAGGGTCACATTCAGGAGCGACCAGCCGGCCATCGGGACATCCATGACCCAGGGAAAGACCTTCGAGAAGGGCGAGAAGCTCAGGGTCATCTTGACGGGTATGAGGTAGTCGGGGAACCACATGCAGAGGCCGTTGTTGAGGCGCAGGAGGAAGATCGGCACGAAGCCGGCCCAGAAGATGCGGTTGTAGAAGACCGTCCCGAAGGCCCGGTCGTCGCGGCGCTCCAGGAGCGTCGCGGTGAACTCGGCGATGGGGTAGGCCAGATGCTCGTGGTCGGACCACTGCCGGTGCACGACCAGCGACAGGCAGACCGAGATCACCGCCGCCAGGAAGACCATTGGCATCCAGACCATCAGGGGCCGCCGCCAGGCACCCCAGGGGACGTCATTCCAGAGCCGCCGCAAGGCCTCGCCGAGGCTCTCGCGGCGGTCGCCGACGCGGTCGGCACCGGTGACGAACTGGCTCACCGCGTCGACCTCGTCGCTGTTCTCGACGAGGGCCTCCGGCGGGGCGTAGGAGAGGAGCTGGCGTTCCTGCCAGCCGGGTGTGATGCGCGCCCAGTGGTGCGGCAGGACCAGGGTCTGCAGGAAGTGGTCGATGAAGCCGCCGCCGCAGATGCTGCAGGCGGCCGTGGTCAGGATGACGATCAGGCCGATCTCGGCGGGACGGAGCGCCCAGGAGCGCCGCAGGCGGTGCAGGAGCGGGTTGACCAGGAGAATCCCGATCAGGGTCAGGCCCAGAACCACCACCGGCAACAGCCGGCCGGCCGTGAAGCGCTCCAGGTCGAGCACCCAGTCGTTGACATAGCCGAAGCCGGCAATGAACCAGGCCCCCACCAGGCCGATGATGACAGCACGCCAGGTCATGGGGTAATCTCCGGTCACAGACGGCCGCGGTCAAGTCGGACGCGCCAACGCGCCGAGACTGGCGTGAAGCCCGACCGGGTGGTAAGCTGTGGCCCCATGCGGCACGGCACGCAGGTCCGCGGCGCCGTCCGTGGACCTACCGGGTGCCATCGGCGCCCTGGGGACGACTGGGTGGTGCGCTGGGTACCACAGAGTGGAACGTCGCGCCACCGGCGCGGTGGTTCCCGCAAGGGAGGCGAGCCATGAGAGGCAGGACGTGGGCCATGCTGGCCCTGACGCTGGTCGGCACCGGTCTCGCGGGACGGGCCGCGGAACTCCGTCTCGGCAGCGAGCCGCCGCTGCCGGTGCCGAATCTCCTGGTCAACCCCGGAGTCGAGGAGGGCGCCGACGGCCGGCCGCAGTCGTGGGCCTTCGGGACCGCCACCCCGGCGATCTTCGAGAGCGACTGGCGCGACGGCGGCCGCAGCGGCCGATGTCTGTGGCTCAAGGCGCGCACCGGCGAGATGTCGGGGTACTGGGCTCAGAGTGTGGCGGTAGTGCCGGGCACGCCGTACCTGGCCAAGGGCCACCTGCGCATCCTCAGCGGGAAGATCCTGTGTTACGTCCATGGCACCGCGGATGCCGGCGACGGCCGGAAGGTCAGCGTCGATGCCCGTCACTACCGCGGCACGATGCGCGGGCACTGGCTGACGCCGGTGTTCGTGCCGCTCGATGCCCTGAGCGGCCCTGACGCCGAGCGGTGGCATCCCTTCCGGATAGCCTTCACGCCGCCGGCGCCCGTGGACCGCGTTGCCCTCAGCCTCGGGCTGTACTTCGCGGCGGGCGAGGCGTTGTTCGACGACCTCGAGGTCTGTCTGGCCGAGGTGGCGCTGCAGGTCCGCGTCGAAGCCGCCGCGGGGGAGGTCCTGCGGCGCGTGGTGGTCAGAGCCGACGGCACGGCCAAGCCCATCCTCGATTCCGGCACGCTCCCGGAGGGCGCCGGAGTCTTCACGCAGGCGATTCCAGGCCAGCCCAGTGACGGCCAGTGGACCCTGACCGTGACCCTCGCCGATGGCCGGACCCTGTCGCAGCGCTACCCGAAGCATGAAGGGGAGGCACCCCGATGACGCGGACCCTGTCCCGACTGACGCTGCTGCTGACGCTCGGCGGCCTCTGGGTTACGGCGGCCACCACCTACCAGGCCGGACGCCTCACGATCGAGCCGCGGGCCGGCGATGCCGCTCTGACGGCACGCACCGACCTCGCGCCGGGGCTCCTGCGCGGCGCCCGGCTGACGCTGTTCGACGGCCGCCGCCAGGCGGCGCTGCCCCTGGGGCCGGCGCGCCTGGGCGAGGGCCCCGCGGATGCCGCCCTGGCGTGGACGCCCGAGCCCGGCCTCGAGGTCGATCTCCGCCTTCAGGCCGTCGGCTCGTGCCTCCTCTGGGAGGTGCGCTGCCGCAACCGCGGGGAGGAATCCCGCTGGCTCGAGCTCGGGCCGGCCCTCGACCTGCAGCCGCCGGCCGGTCAGGCGCAGTGGTTCGACGGCTGGGATGACAAGGCGCTGAGCGATGCTGATCAGTCGTCGGTGCGCATGGCGGGCAACATGCCCCTGACGGCGCTCTGGACCCCGGACGCCTGCCTGGCGGTCGGGCTGGAGCCCACCGAGCTGATCTCATGGTTCCGCCACTCGGTCGCGATGGGTGCCGATGGCTCCGTGGCCCTGTCCTGCACCGCTCGCTGCGTGGTCGACCCGGGCACCGAGGAGTCTGTGCGTTTTGTCACCCTGGCGGCCCTCGGTGAGTGGGGCAAGCTCGAGGCCTTCGACGCCTACTACGCGAGCTTCCCGGAGTGCTTCCGGGCGCATCCCGAGGTCGACCCGCGCGCCTCGCTGGGCAGCTCGCAGTATCGCGCCTGGCCGACGGGGCCGTGGTCGCCGGAGATTTGCCGGCGGCTGTATGGCGGCTGGGAGTGGTGCTACGCGCCCTTCAAACGCACCGGCGATATCGTCGGGCGCCCGGAACTCTGGGACTACACCCCGGTGCGGCCCTTCGGAACCCGGCCGGCTCTGCCGCGGGATGAGTACCTCGCCTGGCGCGAGAAGGCCTTCACCGACGGCGCCGAGCGCTGTGGTGTGGCGATGATGTTCTACATCCCGGCGCAGGTCTGGTGCGAGGAACAACTCGCCCGCGAGCGCTACGCCGATGCCCTGGTCACCGACCCGCGCGCGAAGACCTACTTCAGCACCCCCTGGGTGACCGGCCACGACAACGAACTGCTCGTCTTCCCGCACGCCACTTCCTTTGGCGACCAGAGCCGCCGCGACCTCGCCGACATCGCCGAGGCGCTCCCCATCGCCGGGTTTGCCTTCGACACTGCCGGCGGCGTGGCGCGCTACACCGGCCCGGCCCTGCCGCGCCTCGAGGGCCGCGCCTGGGATGACGAGGTCGGCGTGTACTGCTCCGAGCTGGTCGCGATTGCCAAGGTGATGGACTACGTGCATACGCTGCGCCGTGACGGCCGGCGCCTGGCGGTCGTCTCCAACCCCATGGCGACCGGGTCTTACGCCTCCTGCGTGCGCAGCGACAGCGCCATGCTCGAGCGCAACCCCTGGCAGCACAGCCGCACCGAGTCCGACCGCCTGCGCTGGAAGCTCGGCCACAAGACCATGGTCTGGTGGGAGGGCTACGAGGTCGGGGATTTCGTCGACCTCGCGACGGTCAAGCCCGACGACCTGGCGGCGGTCTACGAGGGCCTCGCCGACTTCACGATCCTGCAGAGCCTGCGGGTCGGGGCCATCCCGCCGACGAACTTCACGCAGGGCATCGCCCGCCTGGTGCGCTGGCTGCCGGCCATCGTCGACTGCGTCCAGGCCGGCTGGGAGCCGGTGCCGGCGGTGCGCCTGCCAGCGCCCGCCTGGGCCAGCCGCTACGGCCGCGGCCTCGAGACCCGACTGGCCCTGGCGCAGGAGACCGGCGCGGACCTCGACCTCGAGGCCGAGGTCGTGAACCAGCGCCTCGGCACCGGCGCGATGCTCTTCGCCCACACCGACGGGCGGGCTCAGGTGAACCGCGTTCGCGACGGCAGCACCCTCCTGCCGCTGCGTCTGGCGGTGCGCACGCCGGTCCTGCTGCGGGCCATGGTTGCGGTCGAGCCGGCCTCGGCGATCAGCACGGCCGAGGTCACCCTGCGTCAGGAGGCCACACGGGCGGTGCTGCAGGCGACGCTGACCGGCGCCGGTACGGCGCGTCTGCGGTTCGCCACGCCTGCCGGCATGAGGCTGTCAGCGGCGACCTGGTCCGGGCAGCCCCTGGCGCTGCAGATCAGGGATGGCGTCCCCGAGGCCGAGCTCAGCCTCGGCGAGGCCGGCCGGCTCGAGGTCGCCTTCACCTCGGATCTCTTTGAACTCTCCGACGAGGCCCTCCTCGGCTTCCCCTTCGTCGGCCCCGATGGCGCGACGGCGGCGCTGGTCGTGCCCGCCGACGCGCCCGCGGCCGTGCAGCGCGCGGCGGCACGGTTGCAGGAGTACTTCCGCTACTGGCATGGCCGCATCGAGAAGCCGGCGCGGGAGGTCCTCCTGCCGATTCAGCCCGAGGTCGCGGCCGGCGCGGCGGTGTCGATCGCGCTGGTGCCCGGCCGGCCAGGCCGACCGGCGGTGGTGCGCCGTGAGGGTGACCGGCTCAGCGTCGAGGCCGACAGCGCCGTTGCCCTCGAGGCCGCCATGGACCGCCTCCTGCGAGCCCTCGACCGGCGCTGGTGGACCAGCGAGATCTTCGGCCAGACCGCCGTGCGCGACCGCCTCGCTGCCTACGGCCGCGAGTGACCGGCGTCCGGGAGGTCCACGGCCGGCGCCGTGGACCTACTCGGCCTGGGCCGGCGCGGCGGCAGAGCTGGCGCCGCGGACGGCCCCAGCGGCTCGCGCTCGGCTCTCACGACCTACCCCGACAATCGCCACGAGCCCGTGGGCGCCACGGGACGAGGGGCGCCCTCCGGGCACTGCCGGCGCCCGGCAGGTCCACGGACGGCGCCGTAGACCTGCCTGCCGCGCCGGTGGCCATGCGGTGACGCGTCGTCGCGCTTCTGGAGCATCCCTGCTGTTTCCGCAGGGCTGTTTGAAGATCGCGGCGGCGCTCACTCGGTCACCCTGGAGGGGTGCCAGATCGTAGCCGGGGGTCGCGCGCAGCCCGA
>JAAYZO010000892.1 GCA_012514865.1 Lentisphaerota bacterium
CAGGGGGCCATGCTGCGTCCGGCCCGTGGCGTTGTAGAGATGCACGAAGGTCTTGCCGCCCCCACGGAAACGGTTGGCGTACAGCCGCGGCACCAGCGTCGGCACCAGGGCCTCGCAGTCGCGGCTGGAGAAGACATCCTCGTTCTCGTCGTAGATCACGTAGAACGGCTTCGGCAGAATCCGCCCGAACGACGCGACGCCATTCCAGAACTTCTTGCGGTCCTGGCGGTCGGCGTGGCGGTGGTCGAGTTCGTAGGCCTTGCACTCGGGGAAGTAGAAGCGCTGCAGATTCACCTCCAGCGGCCGCAGCGGCGTCGCCTGCACGGTGACGTCGTAGGTGATGCAGCCGTCGAGGCACCGCATCAGGTAGTCGTAGCACGGGTGTTCGGTGGTCAGGACACTCCGCGGGTCGACCTCGTCCATCGCGGCGCGTATCCCCGCCGTCGTCTCGGCGACCGCCTTGTTCCACTGCGAGACGCCCAGCTCGCCGTAGGTGTGGCGGTGCGCCGGGTTGAAGCAGGCCCAGCCCATGTGGCCGTACTCATCGAGGCGAATGCCGTCGGCGCCGGTCTCGATCATCACCCGCTTCATCGTCTCGATCGCCCAGGCGCGCACCTCGGGCAGGTCATGACACGGATTCGTCACCTCGTACGCCATCGGATACGCCCCATCCGGGCCCATCACACACCAGACCTCGCCAAAACGCCGGCCGGTCTCGCACGAGAAGGCGTCCAGACGGAAGGGATCCGTGTACAGCGTCACCAGCGGCCCCATCGATTTCCACGTCGCCACCGCCTTCCGGAAGGCCTCCAGGCCGCCCCAGCCCTGGTTGTAACCCCGGTAGTCGCCAGGCTGGTTGTTCCACTTCAGTTGCCCTCTCACCGGGTCCTTGGCAAAGTACGGCCGCCAGCGCGCGATCTGCGCCGGCGTCAGACGGCTCCCTAAGTCGTCCATCGGCGCCCCCAGGGGCCCCAGCGGCGACCAGTCCCACCACGACATCACCTCGACGCAGTCCGCCATCGGCTTGATGAAGTCGGTGCGGTAGGCGCCATCACGGAAGAGCACGTCCTGGGCCCAGCCGTGCGCGGTCATGGTGTGCGCGCCCGTCAGCCGCGACGGATACGGCCGCCAGCTCCAGACGCGGTGCGCCCAGTCGGCATACGCGCGCATCGCCACCCGCCAGTCGCCGGGATGCGCCGCCAGGACCGCCGCCGCCGGCACAAAGCGCTCCCCCGGAGCGCGCGTTCGACGCAGGTACTCGCAGGCCATGCCGATGCCCTCGACCGCCGGCAGACTCCCGCTCCAGGTGAACTCGGGACGCGTCCGCACGTTGCTGGCATCGCCCGACCAGCTCGACTGACCCGGCACCGTCTTGCGCAACGTCAGGACCTTGTGCCAGCCCTCGGCTTCGTCCAGACGCAGGTACAGACCGGCACCGCGCTCCGGGCTGAACAGGTCCATCACCTGGTACAGGGCCTCGTGATCGCCATAGCCGCGCCGCAGCACCGCCGGGCGGTCGCCAAACAGGCCGCTCCACGGGAAGAAGTAGTAATCCGCCACCGGGGCCGCCGAGAGCGCCAGCCCGGCGAGATGCGGGAAGGCGACCTTGACCTCGCAGTCGGCCGCACCGGCATTCTCCAGCTCCAGGCCCAGACGCAGGCCCTCCGCTGTGATAGCGACGTCCAGCACCGCCCGCAGGCCCATCGAGGCCTCTCGCAGCGTGGCCCGGAAGCCATCCTGGACCGGCGTCACCGCCTCGAGCGCGAAGTCGCGGCTCCCGGCGCTGCGCCGCCCCCCGACCTCGACCAGGAACAGATCCACCGCCTCCGGCTGACGCACCATCTCGGCCGCGGCCCACTCGTTATACAGCGACAGCAGCCGCAACCGCGCGCCAGCCGTGCCAAACCGCGCCCGCAACCCGGCGTTCTCCAGCACCGCCTCGCCCCCAGCGACGGCACAGCGCACCGTCCGCGCCGACGCCGCGCCCGCCGGTGACGCGATGTCCGGACGCTGATCCGGCGGCGGCGGCGCCAGCGGCCGACAGGCCAGCGAGCCTGCCAGACGCACCCGCGTCAGCGTCACCGCACCGCCCGACGCCGTCAGCACCAGGCCGCGCGGACAACGCAATCCCGCCACCGGCGCCGTCACCGTGAACGGCAATGCCTGCGCCACGACCTCCTCGCGCCGCCCGCCCGCCGCTATCCAGCTCAGCGCCGCGGCGCCGCTGCCGCTGACCTCGACCTCGAGGCCGTGACGCGCCTCCAGTCGCTCGCCCTCCCACTCGAGCTGCGCCGACTGCCCGGCCGCCAAGAGCAGCCCCGCCGCCCCGACCTGGCCGAGCCGAGAGCCCTGAAAGACCACCAGCTCGGCCGGATCGGCCAGCGCCGGCGCGCCACCGGGCGACCACACCGCCTCGACACCCGAATCGCCGGTCGGGAGGTACAACCGCACCATGTACTCGCCCCGGCCCCCCGGAATCGTCAGGGTGTCCGTACGCCAGCCGCGACCGTCGCCGAAGTCCACTGCGCTGTTGCCGCGCTCGAGGCTGTGGTCGATCGCCAAATAGAGGTAGTCGTCGCCCTTCTCCTGCGCCGCCTTGCGGAAGATCACTTCGTTGACGCCGTGACGGAAGTACTCCTTCGGCAACGCCAGGTCGTGCCAGGCCAGCGTCACCGAGTTGTTTTCCTGGTACACCGGCAGGCCGCTCCCGGTCGGGATGACCGTGACGTTGCCGTTAACCACCACCTCGATGGCCTCGTCCAGGCCGTTGGCCTTGTCGAGGTCATGCCAGGAGTACTCACGCACCGACAGCATCGCCGCCAGACGGACCTCCCGCGCTGCCGCCCACACTGCCGCCGGCACCCCACTCGTGTCCAGGGTCTTGCGCGCCTCGTAGCCGGCTTTGTTCTGATGCGTGATGCTCAGGCTCAGGTTGCGATCCCACATCCCCGCGTCGTCGTAGACCACCGTCATGCCGCCCGGAAGCGTCTCGACCCGCGATGGCACCGCCACCGCCACCAGACACAACGCCACCCAGACAACGACGCTCAAACGCACGCCACGCATAGTCCGTCCTCCTCGTCTCGATTGGATCGATCGCGTCCCGACGCGATCTCTCGCCGTGTTCTGCCTGACACCCCCGCGCCTCACCGCCCTCTTCCCCCATCCGCACTGCGATCCGCCAGTACCTCGCTTTCCTGGCAGGCTCCCGGCCCCGGACGCCCGACGCCCGAGGCCC
>JAAYZO010000893.1 GCA_012514865.1 Lentisphaerota bacterium
ACCCACGACCACCACGCCCTCGCCCCGCGCGTCGTGCTCTGTCATCGGTCGCGTGCTCTCGTCTCGTTGACCGCGGTCTGGAACCGCGGTGGCGCCATGGGCCAGGTCGGCACCGGTGATGTCCGGTGACGTCTCGGGGCGCGTTCCGACCGTGTCCGTCGTGGCCTGGGGTGTCTGGCGGTTCTGGGGAGCCAGGGTGGTCTGGCGTGCCCGGGGGGGCCATCGGGCGCCTCCGAGATACATGGCGGCGACGAGGAGCGTGGCTGTGGCCAGGCTGGCGGTCAAGGCGCGGTGGCGGTCGATGAGTTTTCTGAAACGGTAGGTGAGGGCAGGGGGTCTGGCCCGGACAGGCTGGCCGGCCAGGAACCGCCCCAGATCCGCAGCCAGGGCTCGCACCGATGGGTAGCGCTCGGCCTTCTCAGGGGCGAGGGCCTTACCGAGGATGGCCGCGAGGTCGGTGGGGAGGCCCGCGTTTCCGGTCCGCTGACGCCTGGAGGTCTTTCTCGCGGTGCCTGGGGGGAGGCTTGCCAGAGTGCCATCGGTGCTGTCAGGATGGCCGCCCGTGAGGAGTCTGTGGAGGGTAACGCCGAGGGCGTAGACATCGGCGCGGGCGTCGACCTCATCGGGAACCCCGCGTTTCTGCTCCGGTGCCATGTAGGCGGGCGTTCCCATCACCACCCCGCTCCGGGTCAGCTCGGAGTCAGCCGAGTCCTTCTCGTCCAGCACCTTGGCGAGGCCGAAGTCAAGGATGCGGGGATTGCCACGTTGGTCCACGAGGATGTTGGAGGGCTTCAGGTCGCGGTGCAGGACTCCCATCTGGTGGGCGGCGTCGACGCCTTCGCAGACCTTGGCGAACGTCGTGAGCACCGCCTGCGGGTCCGCCCTGCAGCGGTCGCAGAATCGGTCCAGGGGCTCGCCATGGACCAGTTCCATGGTATAGAACATGGTGCCGTCGTTAGCCTGGCCGGATTCATAGATGGGCACGATATAGGGATGGTTCAGGCGGGCCACGGCGGCTGTCTCCCGGAGGAAGCGGCTGCGCCGTTCGGGGGCCGCGGGGCCGGCGCCAGGCAGGACCTTGAGCGCGACCAGTCGAGCGGGGTTCTGCTGTCGGGCCCGATACACATCCCCCATGCCGCCGGAGCCGATGCATTCCAGCACCTCGTAGGATCCAAGCCGGCAGCCGGTGTAACTGGCACGCGTTACGAGCGGGCTGGTGGATGCGGACGGCAGCGTTCCGGGATCCTGCGCGAGTGTCCGCGACGGCTCGCGTCCGGAGTCACCGCCAGCCTGGGTGCCAGCCGTGAGCGGTGCGTCCGACGGTCCCGGTGTGCCGGGCGATGTCGGGCGCCGTTGCTCGCCACCGGAGACGGGGCCGGACGTCATCGTGTGCCCTCCGCGGCGACGTGCCGCTGAACTCCATGTGAGGAATCACCGCTACAGGGTCCCGCGGACCGTTTCCCTTCCGGTCGCCGGACGCGCTATTCTCGTATGGAAGATCGCGTCTCGACGCGATCTTTCACCTTGTTCTATCCGGCCCGCAACGCCAGCCGCCTCCCGGGCGCCGTGGACGGCACCCGGGAGGTCCACGGACGGCGCCGTGGACCTACTCGCCCGCGCCGGAGACGACGCTCGTATGAAACTTCGCGTCGTTGTGCTGTCGATGCCGCCCGGCTCGTGGACGCCTTCGCGTCTGTGGACACTCGCGCTCCACACCGGTGGCAAGCGATGTTTCGCCTTGCCATGGCCGGCGCCCCAGGCGCCGGAGACGACGCTGTAGTGCCGTAGGCCTGCTTTCAGGACCCGGATGGGGTGGACAGAAGAGGCGGATGGTTCATTCATCCCTGACTCCTGACACACCGTCGCCGGAAGCGCCGGGGGAGGTCACGTTGCCGCGCGAGGTACCGCCCTGTGCCGCCCGGCGGCGCCGGTTGCCAGGCAACGCGGCCGCGGTGACCAGGAGCAGGACCAGGCTGACGTCGCCTACCTGCACGACGTCGCCCGAGGCGAGCGCGGCGGAGTGGCTTCGGGCCACGCCGTTGACGAGAGTCGGGTTTGTAGGGGGCCTGCTCTCGGGCGCGGCGAGTGACCAGGCGTCGCCCCCGGATTCCAGGACGCAGTGGTGCCAGGACACCGCTTTGGAGTTCAGGCACAGGTCCGAGTCGGGACTGCGCCCGACCGTAAGGCGGTTCCTGGTCAGCGGCACCCAGGCCGGCGCAGGGCCGGAGCGTCGTATGGGCAGCAGGTAGTAGCCGGGAGCCTCCGGCGGTGGCACGCGGGCCAGCCACTGACGCAGCTTCCTGAGGCGACGAAGGAAGTCGTCGTCGCCGGCCTCCAGGCTCAGGGAGTCACGGCATGCGAGGCGCAGGCTGGCGGTGAGATCGGCGCTCATGGCGCGGGTTCTCCGAGTTCCCGGCGCAAGGCGGCCACTTCGCGATGGAGCATGGCGATGACGCGGTTCCGGTGTTGGTAGACGGCGTTTGGCTGCAGCGCCAAGGCCTCCGCGACCTCGGGGGCGGGCTTCCCCTGCAGCACGTAGAGGTCAAAGGAACGATAGGTACGGGCATCGACCCTGCCGCGGACGCGTTCCAGCGCCTGGGCCAGGAGATTCTGATCGAACCGGCGGTCCCAGGGGGCTGGGTCGGGGCGATGGCCTTCGTCCAGGATCTGTGTGGCAGCACCTTCGTCGAGCGGGACGGCGCGAGTCTTCCTGCTCCACCGGAGGGTGTCCATGATGTGATCGTGCACGATCTTCAGCAGGAAGGAGCGGAACTTGCCATGGGCCCGGTCGTACTCGAAGCACGGCATCACGCGCACGAGCGAGATCATCGTCTGCTGCAGGACCTCCTTGGCCTGGTCATCGGTGCAGCCGCGCGTCCGGGCATAGCCGACGATGAGACCGCGGTAAAGCCGGAAGAACTCCCGCCAGGCGTCGTCATCGTCGGCCCGGCGAAGGCTCTGCAGCAGGCTCGTCCTGGTGATCAACGATGAGCGTTCCATGGGCGGTCTCGTCGGTCGCAGGTGCCACCACGCATCCGCTCTGGCAGTCTCGGTGCCGGAAGCGCTGTCCGCCATGCGTCCGAGTCCGCGGCCGTTGGCGCGCGGGGCAGGCGCTGCCCGGCGGGGTGTCTTCATCCTACGGTGGACCCTCTGCCTTGGCACTTCAAGCCATGATGCGTCTGTGGGGACAGGACCACAGGACCACAGGACCACAGGACCACAGACGCACGGACGCACCGCGCGCTCTTGGCGCGGTCTGCGGCGGCGTTGCCATAGTCCTCCCTGTTCACCCCGTCCACTCCGTCCACGCTCCCCGCCGCCGCCCTGGGAGCGCCGAGCGTCGGCTCGGCTTCTCCCGGGCGCCGGGGGTGGAAACGAGAAGCCGCCTGCCGGAGGGTTTGGCTCCGGCGGGCGGCTGGGGGGATCGTGTTCGGGCCTGCGTGGGGCAGGCCCGTTCTGGGTCAGGAATCAGGCCAGGCGCTTGCGCATGACCTCGAGCTCGGCGCGCATGCGGGCGGGGACGCGCTTGCCGAACTGGTCGAAGTGCTCCTCGACGTCGGGCAGCTCGCTGCGGAAGGCGTCCTTGTCGACGCGCAGGAGCTCCTTGAGGTCCTCGGCGCTGACCTTGAGGCCGTTGACGTCGAGGTCTTCGGGGCGCGGCATCATGCCGATGGGGGTCTCGACGGCGCCGGCCTTGCCCTCGACGCGTTCGCACATCCACTTCAGGACGCGGCTGTTCTCGCCGAAGCCGGGCCACAGCCAGCGGCCGTCGGAGGTCTTGCGGAACCAGTTCACGTAGAAGATCTTCGGGGCCTTGCTGCCGAGCTTGTCGCCCATCTCGAACCAGTGCGCCCAGTAGTCGGCCATGTTGTAGCCGCAGAAGGGCAGCATGGCGAAGGGGTCGCGGCGCAGCTTCGACTTGACGTCGAGGGCGGCAGCGGTGGGCTCGGAGGCGGCGGTGGCGCCCATGTAGACGCCGTGGTCCCAGTTGAGGGCCTCGTGGACGAGTGGCATGACGCTGGTACGGCGTCCGCCGAAGATGAAGATATCGATCGGCACGCCCTGGGGGGCTTCCCAGTCGGGGCAGATGACCGGGCACTGGCTGGCGGGGGCGGTGAAGCGGGCGTTGGGGTGGGCGCCCTTGACGCTCTTGCCCTCGGCGTCCTTCTGGCCGGGGGTCCACTCCTTGCCCTTCCAGTCGATGCCGTGGGCGCAGGGCTCGTCCATGTCTTCCCACCAGATGTCCTTATCGTCGGTCAGGACGCAGTTGGTGAAGATGGTATTCTTGGTGATGGTGCGCATGGCCATCGGGTTGGACTTGTAGCTGGTACCCGGTGCGACGCCGAAGAATCCGGCCTCGGGGTTGATGGCGCGGAGGCGTCCATCGGGCCCGATCTTCATCCAGGCGATGTCATCGCCGACGCACTCGCACTTCCAGCCGGGGATGGTGGGCTGGAGCATGGCGAGGTTGGTCTTGCCGCAGGCCGAGGGGAAGGCGGCGGCGATGTGGAACTGGCGGCCGGCGGGGTTGGTCAGGCGCAGGATGAGCATGTGCTCGGCCATCCAGCCCTCGCGACGGGCGATGGCGGAGGCGATGCGCAGGGCCAGGCACTTCTTGCCGAGGAGGGCGTTGCCGCCGTAGCCGGAGCCGTAGGACCAGATGAGGTTCTCTTCCGGGAAGTGCGAGATGTACTTCTGCTCGATCGGGGCGCAGGGCCACGGCACGTCCTTCTGGCCGGGCTTGAGGGGTGCGCCGACCGAGTGCAGGCAGGGGATGAACTCGCCGTCGGCGCCGAGGGTCTCGATGACGCGGTCGCCGACGCGGGTCATGATATGCATGTTGCAGACGACGTAGATCGAGTCGGTCAGCTCGATGCCGATCTTGGCGATAGGCGAGCCGATCGGCCCCATGGAGAAGGGGATGACGTACATGGTGCGGCCGCGCATGCAGCCGTCGTAGAGGCCGCTCATGGTCTTCTTCAGCTCGACCGGGTCGACCCAGTTGTTGGTCGGGCCGGCCTCATCGCGGGTGCGGGTCGAGATGTAGGTGCGGTTCTCGACGCGGGCGACGTCGGAGGGATCCGAGCGGAAGAGGACCGAGCCCGGGCGCTTGGCCGGGTTCAGCGGTATGGCGGCGCCGGCAGCGACGAGCTGGCCCATGAGGCGGTCGTACTCGGCCTGGGTGCCGTCGCACCAGTAGACCGAGTCAGGCTTGCAGAGGGCCTGGACTTCTGCCACCCAGTTCAACAGCTTGCGGTTCGTGCTCGGGACGGCCATCGTGAATATACCTCCGTTGGGTTGGGACGCGTTCGGATGCGTTTCCTTGTTAGATCAGAGATCGCGGCCGGTGAGGGCGCGGTAGGCTTCCAGGTACTTGGCGCGGGTCTTGGCGACGACCTCGTCGGGCAGCACGGGCGCCGGCGGCTGGTGGTTGAAGCCGATGCTGTCGAGGTAGTCGCGGACGAACTGCTTGTCGAGGCTGGGCGGGTTGCTGCCGGTGGCGTAGGACTCGGCTGGCCAGAAGCGGCTCGAGTCGGGCGTGAGGACCTCGTCGATGAGGATGATGGTGCCATCGGTGTCGAGGCCGAACTCGAACTTGGTGTCGGCGATGATGACGCCGCGCCCGGCGGCGTAGTCGCGCGCCTCGGAGTAGAGGCGCAGGGTGAGGTCGCGCAGGGCTGCGGCGGTGCGGGCGTCGGTGGTGCGCACGACCTCCTCGTAGGTGATGTTCTCGTCGTGCTGGCCCATCTCGGCCTTGCAGGAGGGTGTGAAGACGGCCTCGTCGAGTTTGTCGGCCTGGGCGTAGCCCGGGCGCAGGGGTATGCCGCAGACCATGCCGGACTTCTGGTATTCTTTCCAGCCCGAGCCGACGAGGTAGCCGCGGGCGATGCACTCGACGGGGAGGGCGCGGGCCTTCTTGACGAGCATGGAGCGGCCCTGCAGGTCGGCGGCGAGGGCCCGGGCCGGCGCCGGGTAGTCGGCGACGTCCATGCTGATGAGGTGATTCGGCATCCAGGTGAAGCGCTCGAACCACAGCCGCGAGATGCCGGTCAGGACGCGGCCCTTGTCGGGGATGCCGTTGGGCATGACGCAGTCGAAGGCGCTGATGCGGTCGGAAGCCACCAGGAGGAGGCGGTCGCCGAGGTCGTAGATGTCGCGGACCTTGCCGCGGCGCGGCGCCGGCAGCCCGGGGATGGCGGTCTCGATCAGGGCGTGGTTCTTGTCGTAGATCATCGACGGCTCATTCCTTGTCGCAGGCACCTGGAGGCTGCCGAACCCTTCATGGCACGGCGACGGGAGGGGTGGCCGTTGCGCCTGACTCCCGGCGGCGGCGCTCCGGGCGCCGGCCCGGAGAAGGTGAGCGGATACTATCGCGCGCGAGGCGGCCCGGCGCAAGACACCGAGGCCGATTTTCGGGGAGGGGAGAACCACGGATGGACCCAGCGCGGGCTCTGCCCGCAACCCAAGGGGGTGAGGGTCGGGTGTCGAGGGTTGGCTTTACCGGGCCGCGGGAACGCGGCCACCGCGCCCAAGACACGGACGAACACTGACGGGCACGGACGGACACGGACGCGATCTTCGGGCACGGGGTCGGGCCA
>JAAYZO010000894.1 GCA_012514865.1 Lentisphaerota bacterium
CGGCTCGCGCGACCTACTCGAGGAGCGTCGCCCGGGTGGTCGCGCTCGGCTCGCGCGGCCTACTTGCGGGGCGTCGCCCGCGGGTTGCGCTCGGCTCGCGCGACCGCCCTGCTTCGGTCGTCGGTCAGTCGGCCTTGAGGGTGAGGGTCTTCTGGGTCGGGCTGACCTCGCCCTCGGCGCTGAGTTTGCGGCCATTGAGGTCAGCGCTGACGCGGTAGGTGCCGTGGAAGGCGCGCAGGGCGAACTGGCCCTGGGCGTCGGTGACGCCCTCGGCGCGGGTGGCCCATCCGCCGGGTGCGGCGAAGAGCGTCTCGATCATGCGGCCGGCCTTCCGCGGGCTCATGTCGGCGTGGTAGAGGGCGCTGCGCGGGTTGAGTGCAGCGGGCTCCCAGGGGTTGGCGAGGCTGACGCCGGCCACGGTGGCGTGGGAGTAGAAGAGGCGCAGGAGGTCGCGCAGCATGGACTCCTGCAGGACCTCGGTGTCGGCCTCGAGCTGGAGCGAGCCGATGTAGACGGGTATGCCGAGGTTGCTGGCGGCGATGCGGTCGAGGCGCTTCTCGATGGTCTGGGGCGCCATATAGGGCCTGGCGAGGGCGGCGCCGAGGAGGATCCCGGAGACCTTGCAGCCGGCGGACTTCAGCCAGGTGACGAACTCGATGACTTCATCGATGCGGCTGTCGCCGGGCAGGAGGAGCGCTTCGGCGTCGCTGACGAGGAGGGTCGTCTCGGGCGACTCCTTCTGGGCGGCCTGGAAGATCTGGACGAGGCTGTCGACGCCGGTGATATCGTAGATCTCGCTGGAGGCCAGGGTGCCATGCAGGACGACCCACTGGTCGACCTGGCCCTGGTACTCGCCGGCGGCGCCGCGGACCTGCTTGAGGGCGGCCTGCAGGAGCGGCTCGCGGTCCATTCTGCGGCAGGCCGCCGGGGCATCGCGGAAGGCGGGCGAGAAGAGGGCCTGGCCGCGGGTCTTCTGGCCGCGCCCGTGGATGGCGGGGAGGACCTTGGCGGCGGCGCTGCGGCCCCAGTCGTCGTAGGTGCGCCAGAGGAAGAGGTCATTCGGCGTCACCATGCCGAAGAGCTGCGGGTCGGCGAGCTTCTGGTGCAGTTTGGGCAGGGCCGGGAGGGCCTCGCCGACGGCGCGTTTCAGGGCGGCGCCGTCCTCGGTCTCGAGGATCTCCGGGAGCAGCAGGGCGGTCGGGACCTCGATGCCAAGAAGGAAGGGCCGGCCGATCTGCTCGACCGTGACGGCGACACCCGGCACGGGCTCGCCGCCGGCGGTCACCTGCACGGCCAGGTCAGTCTTGCGGTCCTTCTCGATGCGGGCCAGGACGGCGTCACGCCAGTCCTGGTCGTAGTAGTCGCCGCCGAAGACCGGCTGGTAGTTCGTGTCGATGGTCGCCAGGTCGACGTGGGGCGCCACCAGGACGGCGGTGATGCGTCGCACCTCGAGGGTGCCGGGCGCCTCGGCGAGGTGGAAACTCAGCGAGGTGGCGTCCGGCGTCAGGTCTTCGGGCACCGGCACCGCGACCCGGCAGGAGGTCCACTCGCCGGCTGGCTCGCTCAGGCGCAGGGCGAGGAATTTCGGCCAGGGCGGGGCGTCCTTCTGCCAGTAGACGTGGAAGGCATAGCCCGGGCTCAGCTTGTACTCAAAGCCGATGAAGAGGTTGCGGCCTTTGGGGAGTTGTGCCGAGAGTTTCTGGCGCAGCTCGAGCATCCAGGGCTGCTGGTGGGCGCGCTCCACCTTGATGGTCAGGACACCGCTGACCTCGCCCTCGGCCGGCGGCGTGACCGCAAAGGTCCCCAGGTCGCCGGTCGAGCGGGTGACCCAGTTCAGGGGGCGTCCGCGGCCCTCGGTGAAGTTCCCATTGAGGAGCAGCGGCGCGCCCTCGGGCACGGTGAAGGCCCGCAGGGGCGCCGCGGCCAGCGTCAGGGTCGCCAGGATGCGTAGGGCCCGGCGGATACGGGGGCCGATTCTCTGCGCGTCTGTCATGACCTGCTCTCCATGGGTCTTGCCCGCGCCGCCGCCCACGACACCGTGCCCCGGGCGGCCCGGTATCAGGCGTAGCGCACGGCGACGTCGCGGCGGCGTCGTGCCGACTCGTAGATGGCCAGGATGAGGTCGACGGCCTGGCGGGCGCTGCGCGGGGTGACGTAGGGTTCGCGGCCCTGCTGGATGGCCTGCACCAGGTCGGCGACGAGGAAGACGTGGCCCTGAGCGGTGACCGCCTTGTTGTCGCCGGTGACGCCCTCTTCGACGGCCTTCTGGGCGTGGTCGATATCCTTGGCGCGGCCGTCGGGCTCGGCGGCGACGGCCCAGCGTGTGATCTTGTTGCCGGTGCAGATGATGGTGCCGACATCGCCATGAAGCTCGATGCGGCGGGTCTCGCCGGGGTTGCAGGAGGTCGTGCCGATGATGGTGCCGAAGGCGCCGCTGCGGAACTGCAGGGCGGCGACGCAGGTGTCCTCGACCTCGATGTCGCGGACCTTGTGGTCGGTGCGCGCGAAGACCCGTTCGACCTGGTCGTCGACGAGCCAGGTCAGCAGGTCGATGCCATGGACGCCCTGGTTCATCAGGGCGCCGCCGCCATCCAGGGCCCAGGTGCCGCGCCAGCCGGCGCTGGCGTAGTAGGCGCGTGAGCGGTAGTCCTTGAGGAAGGCGTCGGCCAGGGTCAGCTTGCCGAGGTCGCCCCGCTGCAGGGCGCGGCGGATGCGGATGTTGTCGGGCATGGTCCGGCTCTGGAAGACGCAGCCCATGGTGACGCCGGCCTTCTCGACGGCGTCGATCATGCGGCTGAGGCGGTCGCGGCGGATATCGAGGGGCTTCTCGCAGAAGACGTGCTTGCCGGCGCGGGCGGCGGCGATGACGCCATCGGCGTGCAGGCCGGACGGTGTGCAGATGCAGACCACATCGACGGCCGGGTCCTTGACCATCTCGCGGTAGTCGCGGTAGAAGGTGACGCCGCCCTGGTCGGCCGCGAACTTGCGGCCCTTGGCCTCGTCGATGTCGCAGACCGCCACCAGCTCCGCCTCGCTGCAGGCCTTGATGGCCTGGACATGCGTCGGGGCGATGACGCCGCAGCCCAGCACGCCGAATCCGAACTTGCCGTTGCGCATGGTCGTCTGTCCTCCTGTGCCGCCCGGCGCTGCCGGGTGCGACTGCTCGTATGAACGATCGCGGCGTTGTGCCGTCGACGCCCGCCGCGGCTCGTCGACGCGTCCGCGTCTGCGGAGACTCGCGCTCAAGCACCCGTGGCGAGCGATCTCTCGTGTTGTTCCATCCGGCGCTCCGCGCGCCGGTGCATGCCGTAGCGACTGTCCTCGCTGTCTTACGTCGTCAGCCGGAAGGTCACCGTCAGGGTGCGGCTGCTGCCATCCAGGCCGAAGTCCCTGAAGCCGGGCAGGGTGCGCAGGGACTCCAGCAGGCTCTGCACGGTGGCATCCATGGCCAGGACGCGGCTCGGGCCGCTGACCCGTGCCACCGCGACGCGGCCGTCGGCGTTGATAGTCAGGGAGACCGTCACGGTCGGCTGGGCACCGCCGACCTCGGCGCGGGTCGGCTGAGCCCAGAGCCGGTAGAGTTCGGCGCTGATGGCCTGGTGCCAGCGCTGTTCGTTGGCGCGGTCGGCCGAGCTGCTCGCGGCGCTGCCGGTGGGGCTGCCGGCGCGACCGGCGCTGGGGCTGGCGATGGTGATGGCGGGGAGGCCCTTCTGCAGATTGCTGGCGATACGGCTGGCGTCAAAGCTCGGCAGCTTTGCCGGTGCCGGCGCCGACCGCCGCGTCGTGGTCAGCTTGGCGTCCCGCGCGATCTCTTCCGCGGTCCGGTAGCGCCGTTTCGGGGGGGGCGTCTTGACCGGGGTCACGGTCTTGGGCTTCGGCGTGGGCTCCGGCGGCTTGAGCACCGGCGGCTTGGGCTTGGGCTCCGGCGGCTTGGGCTTGGGCTCCGGCGGTTTGGGCTTGGGGTCCGGCGGCTTGGGCGCCGGGATGGGGGTTGGGATCGCCTCCGGGGGCTTCGGGGTCGGGGGTGGCGTCGGGGCCGGCTCCGGTGGCCTGGGCGGTTCGGGCGGCGTGGGCGCGGGCGGTTCGGGCTCGGGCGGCGGCTCGGGCTCCGGCGGCGCGGGCGGCTCGGGCGCCGGCTCCGGCGGTGCCGGGTCGGGGGCGTTGAGGGTGGCCAGGGTGGCGTCATCGAGGCCGACGGGAATGGCCTCGCCGAGGGCGTCATCGCTGACCGGGCGATGCCGGTGCAGGTTCAGGAACAGGAGCAGGCCGAGGAGCACAGCGTGGACCGTGCACACGACGGTGCCGATCTTCCGGAAGGATGCCTGCCAGTCTTTCACGGTGTCGCTGCCTCTGCCATTCGGCCCTTCCGCGGGGTGGCGGCTCAGGCCTCCGGCTGTGTTGCGAGCTTGATCTCGAGGATGCCCGCCCTGCGTATCGTCCTCATGATATCGACGATCTGCCGGTACGGCCTCTCGCCGTCGGCGCGGATGATGGCGGCCACCTCGGGGCGCTGGCGGCGCTCTTCGGCGAGGCGGCTGGCCAGGATCTCCATGGGCATCACCTCGCGCTGCAGGAAGATGCGGCCCTGCCGGTCGAGGTCAATGATGAGCGGCTTGCGGTCGTCCTGGATGCGCTCGGCGGTGTTCATCTCCGGCGGCGTCACGTCGGTCTGGTACTCCAGAACCGGCACCGTGACCACGAAGACGATGAGCAGGAGGAAAGTCAGGTCGCTCATCGACGAGACATTGATCTCCGAGACGGTTCGGAGATGGCCGCTGCCTCTGGTGCTGAACTTACCCATGCCGACATCCCGTCCCGCCGCCGCTGTCTCCGGCCGGGTCGCGTCTCACGCTGCTGTGGTGCCCTGGCGTGGCGCCGTGGCTGCGCCCGGTGCCGCCTGTGCCTGGGCGCCGCCGATGGCCCCGGTCTTCTCCAGGCGGATCTTGGCCACGAAGTCGTCCACGAAGTTGTCCATGTCGACGTTGGTCTGCTTGACCCAACTGAGGATGCCGTTGAGGCCGACGACCGACGGTATGGCCACGACCAGGCCCACCACCGTCGTGAGCAGGGCTCCCGAGACGCCGGGGGCCAGGACGGAGAGGTCCGGCCGGCCCTGCTGGGCCATGCCGACGAAGGCCATCATGACGCCCCAGACCGTTCCCAGCAGTCCCAGGAACGGCGCCAGGGTGACGATGGTGCCGAGCATGCCGAGGCGCTCCTCGATGAGCTGGTTCTGGCGGGTGAGCGACCGCTCGATGACAGCGCGGACCTTGACGATCTCGTTTTCGGTGAGGAGCCGCGGCAGGAGGCGCCGGCGGCAGTAGAGGTCGACCTGGCTGGCGTCGACCTCGAGGATATTCATCACCTCCATGAGGCCGACGAAGTACGCCTCGGCGAGGGGGCCGCCGAAGTCGCTCTCGCGCAGGGACAGCTCGAGTACCGACTCGGCCGACTCGAAGTGCTCGAGGAAGCGCCTGCAGCTCCGGCGCACGCGCCCCAGGGAGAAGCCCTTCTCGATCATGGTGCTCCAGGCGTACATGCTGAGAACGCACAGCGCCAGGACGATCGCCTTCGACACCAGGTCGCTGGTGTCGTAGGCGTACCACGTATTCTTGATGAATGCCTGGAATTGCTGAGCGACAGTCATAGCCTGTGGCGTTCCCGTCCCTGGGGGCGACGATGGCACCGGAGGGTCCTTGTCTCGGGGACGATTCCAATATGGTGATTATTGGGGTGGCAGGCAAGCCGCGAGGCGGGCGAAATCGGCTGGCGAGAAGGCCTCGGCGCGGGCCTCGGGCGAGAGGCCGGCCGCGGCGAAGAGGGCCGCGGCTGCGGCGGGGCCGCCGAGGCGTTCGGAGAGGACCTTCAGGGCCTTCTTGCGGCGCTGCGAGAAGGCTACTCCGGCGATCTCGCCGGCGCGTTCGCGGACAGCCGCCGGCAGGCTGTCGGGGCGCTGGTCGAGGCGCACGAAGGCCGAGGCCACCTCGGGCGGCGGCCAGAAGACCTGCGGCGGTACCGTCCGGACGAGGCGCACCTGGTAGCGCAGTTGCACCCGCACGGTCAGGGCGCCGTAGTCGGGGCTGCCCGGCGCGGCGGCCAGGCGCTGGGCCATCTCGCGCTGCAGAAGCACATGCAGGTCGCTCGGGGCCTGGCGCAGGGCCGCCAGGGTCGCCAGGACGACGCTGCTGCAGGCATAGGGCAGGTTGGCGATGCAGCGGTAGGTCTGCCCCGCGAAGAGGGCCTCGTAGTCGACGCGGCAGGCGTCGGCCTCGATGAGGCGGAAGCCGGGGGCGTCGGCGAGGTCCTGGCGCAGGTAGGCGGCCAGGCGGTGGTCGAGTTCGATGGCCGTGACCTCGCAGCCGGCGGCCAGGAGGCGGCGGGTCAGGATGCCGGTGCCGGGGCCGATCTCGAGGACGCGCTGGCCCGCGGCCGGGGCGGCGTCGCGGATCATGGCGTCGAGGAGGTTGGCGTCGACCAGGAAGTTCTGGCCGAGTCGTCGGCTGGGGTGGAGGCCGAGGCTGGCCAGGAGGTCCTTGAGGTCACGGGCGGTGGTCATGGGCGGGGCTCTCCCGTGGCCGGGGTTGTGGCCAGGCCGAGGCCCCGTCGCTGCAGGCGTTCGCCGAGGCGTTCGCGGTGGCGGAGGATGTGCTGGCCGGTCCAGGTCAGGGTCCGATCGCGGTAGGGCAGGCTCTGGCAGGAGCCCTGGAGGCGTCGGCGTTCACGCGTACTCATGGGCTGGCAGAGGAGTTCCGCCTGCCAGGCCGCGGCGGTGCCGGCGGCGGTGCGGCTCACGGCCAGGCCGAGGCGGAGGAGGGCGCCGCACAGGGCCGGCGCGGTCGAGGCCGAGAGCAGGACGCCGCCGGGCGCCAGGCGGTGCGTGAGCCGGAGCAGGAAGTCGAGGCTGTACAGGGTCGGTGCGGCTTCGGGTCGGTCGGGCTCGAGGAGGACGAGGCGGGCCTGACCGGCGAGGCGCATGAGGGTCCGTCGCGGGTCGCCGCGATGCAGGGCGACGCGGCCCCACGATCGCCGGCAGGAACGCTGTGTCTGCAGGGCCGCCAGGAGTCCGGCGTGGTCCGGGTACTCGCGCTGGCGGTGCGACAGGGCGGCGGGTTCGCCGCTGAGGCCGTGCAGGCGGAGGCTGCCGGCGAAACGTGCCGGCAGCACGTCGAGGGCATCCAGGCCGAGCGGGCCCTGGCCGAAGCCGACGCACAGGACCACCAGGCCGGCGTCTGGACAGGCCGCCTCGAGGCGGGTCAGGTCGAGGAGGGGATTCAGTGCAGAGCGGGCCAGGCGCTCCACCCAGGGCCACTCCGAGAGGTGCAGGCGCTGCGTCGCCGCCAGCGCCGGCCGGGCTGCGGCCGGCCGGGCCGGTGCCGCGATGGCGGCCGGCAGGCCGATGCGGTCGCTGGGTGACTCGAGCGCCATGCGTTCCAGGGGGTCGTGGGTGTTCCTGTGGTCGTCGCTCCAATATGGCCCGGCCGGTCCGGCGATGCAACGGAGGTCGGCGGTCAGCGTTGGGCGTTCGGCGCCCCGCTCCCGTCGTCTCCTGCCGAGCCCTGTCGTCCCCTGTCGATACCTGTCGACCCCCGCTCACTTCAGCCTTGGGCGTTGGGCGTCGCCGAGGGCCTCGCTCCCTCCCCAAGTCGGGCGTCGCTGCCTCGGGAGCGTCGGTCCGTCCGATGCTGCGGTGTTTGGGGGCGCGGCCTTGGGGCGCTATAGTGTGCCTTTGCTGTCGGCAGCGGACGGCCGCTCGCCGCGTTCGCGCGGCGGGAGGAAAGTCCGGACACCACAGGGCAGGAAGTCCGGTCGCAAGGCCGGATACCACGGACGATATGCCGTGGGAAGGACAGTGCCACAGAGACCATACCGCCTCGCGTTTCGGCGCGGGGTAAGGGTGAAAAGGTGGGGTAAGAGCCCACCGCCCCGTCGGGTGACCGCGGGGGCAGGGAAAACCCCTTCCGGTGCAAGACCAAATAGGGAACGACGATGTGGCCCGCATCGCTCCCGCAGCCGCGGGATAAGTTCCGGGTATCGGTCGCTCAGATGAATGGTCGTCGTCCCGCCCTCACCGGCGGGATACAGAATCCGGCTTATAGCTGCCGACAGCGCTATTGCCTCGGGGTCGTCGACCGACCCGGGGGCCGAGACCGGGCCCGGCGGTTCCATCGGTGTCAGGCTGGCGTGGGGGATGGCTCCTGCGCCGCCGGCGCGCCGGGTGCACCGGTCGGTCGGGGGTGCCAGGCATGAAGACCTACGACGACATCAACCGGCGCATCGAAGCGGGTCGCGCCGTGGTCCTGACGGCCGACGAGATCATCGACTACGTCGACCGTCGCGGCCTCGACCGGGCCGCCGAGGAGGTGGACGTGGTGACCACGGCCACCTTCGGGGCGATGTGCTCCAGCGGCTGCTTCCTGAACTTCGGCCAGAGCACGCCGCGCATGCGCATCACCGAGGCCTGGCTGGACGACGTGCTCATCTACAGCGGCCTGGCGGCGGTCGATGCCTACCTCGGGGCGACGCAACTGCGCTACAACGACCCGGCCAACATGAACCACCCCGGCGATTTCGCGTTCGGCGGCGGCCATGTCATCGAGAAGCTCATTGCCGGCGAGGCCGTGCAGCTCTTCGCCCTCTCCTACGGCACCGACGAGTACCCGCGGCGCGAGCTGCGCACCTGGCTGACGTTGAAGGACCTCAACCAGGCCATCATGGTCAACCCGCGCAACTGCTACCAGAATTACAACGTCGCCACCAACACCTCGTCGCGGCGGCTCTTCACCTACCTCGGCCAGCTTGAGCCCGAGATGGGCAACTGCACCTACTCCTCGGCCGGGCAGCTCTCGCCCCTGCTCAACGACCCGTTCTACGAGACCATCGGGATTGGCAGCGCGGTCTGGCTGGCCGGTGCCCGCGGGCATGTCTATGCCGAGGGCACGCAGCACTGCCCGACCTGCGCGCGCGGCCCCGACGGCGTGCCGAGCGAGGGCGCCGGCACCCTGGCTTTGACCGCGGACATGAAGGCGATGCGGCCGGGCTTCGTGCGCGGCGTCAGCCTGCGCGGCTATGGCGTCAGCCTGGCGCTGGGCATCGCCATACCGATTCCGATACTGAATCGCGAGGTCCTGCGTCGCACGACGATCCGCGACCGCGACATCATGGCGCCGGTGATCGACTACAGCTCGGACTACCCGCAGAAGACGGGCCGCACGCTGGGCCAGGTCAGCTATGCCGACCTGCGCTCCGGCGAGATCGAGGTGGCCGGGCGGCGTCTGCGTGTCAGCAGCCTGTCGTCGTACTGCAAGGCCCTGGAGTGCGCCGAGCTGCTCAGGGACGAGATCGCCCGCGGCGACTTCCTGCTCTCTGCGCCCCTGCAGCGCCTGCCGCGCGAGCAGGGCCTCCGGGCCCTCGAAATCCGGGAGAAGCAGCTATGATCACGCGCAAGCTTTTCCTGCATTTCCCGAAGTGCGAGACCGAGAAGCCGATCGTCTACCAGTTGGTGAAGGACTACAACCTCATCATCAACATCTTCCGCGCCAAGGTCACGGCCAACGAGGAGGGCTACCTCGTCCTCGATGTCACCGGCGAGGAGGCGGATATCGAGCGCGGCATGGAGTTCGTGAAGAGCTTCCGGGTCACCATCGACACGGTGAACAAGGGCGTGCGCTGGGACGCGGCGCGCTGCACGCACTGCGGCAACTGCCTGAGCCACTGTCCGACGCAGGCCCTGCGCCTGCGCGACCGCGACCGTCGCGAGGTCGAGTTCGTCGAGTCGGCCTGCATCGAGTGCCTGAACTGCCTGGACAACTGCCCGTTCGGTGCCTGCTCGAGCGCCTTTTAGCCTGGATTATTCGCGAAGCGCGGATGCTTCGCTCACAATCCACTTGCGCCGCACTACGCCGCGGCGCAAGTTTCGACGCGCGTCGCGTCGCGCCGCTTGCTCAAGGCCAGCCCTGAGCAAGAGGTCGCACGTGCCTCGCGGCGAATCTCGAAGGGTGACCTGTTCAAGAGCCGCCGTGCGGCGCGTGAATAGGTCAGACTGGGCCTATGCGCTGTTTTCGCACAGTCTCGTGTCGGGAGAGCCACCTGCGGATTGCCAGCGATGGCTTCGAGGCGGCGGTCGAGGCCTTGCGCCGTGAGCGCCGCGAACTCGAGGCGTACCTGGTTCGCCACCCCGACTTTCGGCACAGCCTGGTGCCGGTGGGGCTGTTGCCGTCGGCGCCCGAGATTGCGCGGCGCATGCATTGTGCCGCGGCGCGGGTCGGGGTCGGCCCGATGGCGGCGGTGGCCGGCACGATCGCCCAGAGGGTCGCCGAGGCGGCGCTCGCGGCCGGGGCGCGCGAGGCCATCGTCGAGAATGGCGGCGATATCTACCTGGCGGCGGTGGCGCCGGTGACGGTGGCGCTCTACGCCGGCCTGGCCGGCCTCGGCGGCGAGCTGGCCTTCCAGGTGACGCCCGAACAGACGCCGCTGGCGGTGTGCTCCTCATCGAGCCGCATGGGCCACTCGCTGAGCTTTGGCGACTGCGACCTGGCGACCGTGGTCAGCACCGACGCCAGCCTGGCCGATGCCGCCGCTACCCGCGCCGGCAATCTCGTGCGCTCGGTCGATGACCTGCAGGCGGCCTGCGAGGCCATCGCCGGCATCGACGGCATCGCCGGCGTCCTGCTCGTCAAGGACGACCGCGTGGCCCTGGCCGGATGCCTCCCGGAGCTGGTCCGCAACCACGACCCCCAGACCCGCCGCAAGATCACCCGCGACCCGGCCGGCGGGCCGCTGCCCGGCTAGCACGCGTGCCGGAAGGAGCCCGACGACCATGCGGCCAGACCACATCCAGATGCTCTTCGTGGATGGCCTGGGCCTGCCGCCCGAGCCCCTCGCCGCGAGCATCTACGCCGGCCTGCCGGCCCTGGAGCGTCTCCTGAGCCCGCCTTGCTGCGTGCCCCTCGACGCCTGCCTCGGCGTGCCGGGGACACCCCAGAGCGCCACCGGCCAGACCGCCATCTTCACCGGCGTCAATGCCGCCGCCCGCCTCGGACGACACTCCGAGGGCTTCCCCGGACCGGAACTGCGGGCCATCATCGAGAGCGGCAACCTCTTCTCCAGGCTGCGCCAGGCCGGCCGACGCTGCACCTTCGCCAATGCCTACGCCACCCGCCCGGGATCGACCTTCCCGCTCCTGTTCCGTTCGGTGACCACGGTCATGACCCTGCACGCCCTCGGCACCACCCGCAACCGCGACGAGATGCTGGCCGGCCAGGCGGTCTTCCACGACATCACCCGGCACACCCTGCACGAGCATGGCTACGACGATATCCCGCTGGTCTCGGAGGCCGAGGCCGCAGGGCACCTCCTGGCGGTGCTGCGCACGGTCGACGTGTCGCTGTTCGAGTACTTCCTCACCGACCGCGCCGGGCACCGCGGCACGCCCGACGAACGCCGCCGTGTCCTGACCGCCCTCGATGCCTTCATCGGCGCCTTCCTGGCAGCGATGGACCCCCGCCACGAGCTGCTCCTCATGGTCAGCGACCACGGCAATATCGAGCTGCAGAACGCCCGCGGGCACTCCTGCCACCCGGTGCCGTGGTCCGCCGTCGGCTGCGGCGCCGCCGAGGCCCTGGCCGGAATGACGTCGATCCTGCAGGTGACGCCGCGCGTCCTCCAACTCGCCGGCGTCAGCGCGGAGGACGAGACCGCGGGGTGAGGAGCGGGGAGCAGGGAGCAGGGAGCGGGGAGCAGGGAGCGGGGAGCAGGGAGCGGGGAGCAGGGAGCGGGGAGCAGGGAGCGGGGAGCGGGGAGCGGGGAGCGGCGCCGCCCCGGCTTGTCTGACCTGTCTGACTTGTCTGACTTGTCTGACTTGCCCGCCCGCCGCCGCCCCGCCGCTGCCCCGCCCGCCCCGGCCGGCGCCCCCCGGCCCGCCCCGGTGGCGCTGCCGGCGGTGTTTGCCCGCCCCCGCGCGCTCCGGCCTCCCCCCGGCCGTCCGGCTGCCTCCCGACGGCGTTGCCATGCGGCGGTACAAGGCTTTGCGTTAAAAAACGTCATACACTACTGGCGGCGGTTGAGTTGGCGCCAAACCACACATATAGTGGTTTTCGTGGATTGAGCGACGACGGGCCGCCATGGCTTGGGGAAGATGGGTTTCGCCACGCTGAGGCCCTGGCCCGTCCGAGTTCATGTTGGTTCATGCAATGGTGGGCAACGCCGTTTGGCGGGGGTCGACGGCACAAGCGTGGGAGTGCGGGCAGTGGCGGACCAGCACGACGTCTTCAGATGCTTCCGGAAGCGTGACGGCACCGAGGTGCCCTTTCGTCGCGACAAGATCGAGCACGCGGTGCAGAAGGCCGGTGAGGCCGTCTCGCGTCGGCAGGGCGTGGCGGTCGATGCGGCGGTAGCGGTCCAGGTTGCCGACCGCGTCATCGACCAGCTCGACAACCCGCTCTGCGAGTACTACGTCTTTCCGGACGAGCAGGGGCGGCGGGTTCCCTGCATCGAGGACGTCCAGGACCTGGTCGAGATCACGTTGGCCGAGCTGGGGCAGGCCGACACGGTGGCGGCTTACAAGCGCTACCGCAAGCAGCGCGAGGTGGCCCGCCGGCGCATCCAGGTCCGCGACCGCGGGGCGCAGAAGCGCGCCGATGTGACCGACCAGAGCCTGCTGCTGGTCGAGTCGGTCTCGTCGAGTCTGACCCTGCCCTGGGACCGCAGCCGGATTGTGCGCCAGATTGTCGAGAAGACGGACCTCTCGGTGGAGCTGGCGGTGAGCGTCGCCAAGGCGGTGGAGAACCAGCTCATTGCCAGTGACCTGAAGCAGGTCAGCACGGCCCTGATCCGTGAGCTGGTCAACAACGAGATGGAGGCGCGCGGCTTCCGCGAGCAGCTCCGCGACCTGTCGCTGTACCGCATTCCGCGCGACTTCGTCGAGAACCTGATGTACACGAAGCCGACGGAGAACAGCAACATCGTCAGCAACAATCCCGAGGCAGTCAACCTCGGGCTGGCCGAGATGATCCTCAAGCAGTGGGGCCTCGAGACCATCTTCAGCCCCGAGGTCAAGCGCGCCCACAACACCGGCGCGGTGCATCTCCACGACCTCGGCTACCCGCACCGCGTCTACTGCTCGTCGCACTCGATCGAGTACATCAAGAAGTACGGCCTGCAGGGCCTGTCGAACCTCAACACCGAGAGCAACCCGGCGCGCAGCGCCTCGGTGCTGACCGGTCATCTGAACACCTTCCTGGCGTCGATGCAGGCGAACTACGCCGGTGCTCTCGGCATCGCCTACATCAACATCTTCTACGCGCCCTACCTCGAGGGCCTCAGCCGCCGCCAGATCAAGCAGATCGCCCAGGAGCTCATCTTCAACGGCTCGCAGAATGCCTTCAGCCGCGGCGGTCAGACCCTCTTCCTGGATTTCAACATCCATACCGGCGTGCCGAAGTACCTGCGCTCGGTGCCGGCGGTCGGCCCCGGCGGGCACTACATGCTGCGCCGTGCCGACGGCAGCAAGGTCGAACTCGAGGAGCAGTTGCGCGACGACACCGACGAGACCGGCAACAACCTGATGAACCTCTACGAGCGCCTGCCGGACGGCAAGGACCGCCTGGTGCTGCGCGAGATTGTCGATGCGAAGCGCGGCGTGATCTACGACCCGGCGGTCGAGAAGGCCCTGGCCGACGCCGGCGAGGCGATCGTGGTCTACGGCGACTACCTCGACGAGGCGCGGCGCTTCACCTCGGCCCTGCTCGAGGTCTGGGGCGAGGGCGACCGCCACGGGCGCGTCTTCGAGTTCCCGAAGTGCGACTTCCATATCAGCCACGAGACCTTCGAGGATCCGGAGCAGTACCGCATCTTCATGGAGGCCTGCGAGCTGGCCAGCCGCAACGGCTCGACCTACTTCATCTTCGACCGCGACGAGGTCACGCTCTCGGCCTGCTGCCGCCTGCGCACCACCATCGACGACAACCGCATGTTGCGGCATCCGGAGTCGATGCGCTTCTGCGGCTTCCAGAATGTCACCATCAACATCCCGCAGGCCGCCTACCGCGCCGCCCGGCAGGGCCGCCGCGACTTTGCCGGCCTGATGGCGGAGGTCGATGCCACCATGGACCTGGCGGTGCAGGCGCACCTGCAGAAGCGCGCCAAGGTCGCCGTGATGATGAGCGAGCCCGGTCGCCCGCTCTACCAGATCGGCAAGCGCGCCCTCGACGGGCGGCCCTATGTCGAGCTGGAGAAGGCGACCTACATCCTCGGCCTGATCGGCGTCAACGACGCGGTCAAGTTCATCCTCGGCCAGCAGCTCCACGAGAGCCGCGAAGCCCTCGATATGGGCCTGCGCATCGTCGCGCATATGTACCTGCGCGCCAAGAAGCTCTCGAAGAAGCACGGGATGAAGCTCACCCTCGAGGAGTCGCCGGCAGAGAGCGCCGCCCGGCGCCTGGCCAAGACCGACCTGGTGTACTTCCCCGAGGAGGCCCGCGAGACCGTCCGCGGCGACAGCGAGGACGTCGCCTACTACACCAACTCCGTGCACCTCGCCGCCGATGCCCCGGTCGGTCTGGTCGAGCGCATCGAGAAGCAGGCGATGTTCCACAGCATCATCGAGTCGGGCGCCATCACGCATGCCTTCGTCGGCGAGGCGCGGCCCTCGGCCGAAGCGATCGCCCAGCTCATGCGGGAGACCTTCTTCCGCACCCAGTCGGCCCAGGTCACCATCTCGCCCGAGTTCACCTACTGCACCCACTGCGGCCACCAGACCCGCGGCCTGGTGGAGCGCTGCCCGTCCTGCCACTCGACCGAGGTCCTTGGCGAGACCCGCGTCGTCGGCTACTTCAGCAAGATCCAGAACTGGAACAAGTCCAAACGCTACGGTGAGCTGGTGGCACGCCAGCGCGGCAACTACGCCGTCGACACCGCCGACGCGGCGGCCCCCGGCGCCCTGGAGACGGCACCGGCAGCACCGGCGGCACCGGCACCGGCGGTCGAGAATGCCACGCTGACGACGGCCAAGGCGGGGGGACAGGCATGACCGCGCGCGCCCGAACCGAGACTCACGAGAGCACGGCTGTCGGCATCGCGACGAAGACCTTCCGCGTGATGGTCTTCGGCAAGGTCGGCTGCGACAAGTGCGCCATGCTCAACCGCCGCCTCGACCGCCTCTTCGCCGAGGAGGCCTGGCAGGACTTCGAGAAGCAGTACTGCGACATCGAGACCGAAGAGGGCCTCATCGCCTTCTGCCGGGCGCAGTGCGTCAACCCCAGCCGCATACCGGCCCTGCTCGTCACCCGCCGGCAGCCGGATGGCTCCTACGCGCCGCTGACGAGTCGCTGCGCCGGCACTGCCGACGACGTCTGCGGTCGCTCGCGGCTGTACCAGTTCCTCGGCCTGCAGACCGACTACAGCGACGCCGGGCATGGCCTGATCACGCCGGCCATGATCGAGGCGGTCCTGCAGGAGGCGCGGGGGGCGTAGTGGGCTGCACCATGACCGCGGCGTTGTCGCCGATCCATGCGTCGTTGCGCCAGGCCTCGATGGTCGACTACCCCGGGCGCCTGGCGGCGGTGCTGTTCACCACCGGCTGCAACTTCCGCTGCGGCTTCTGCCACAACGCCGCGCTGCTGGGCACCATGCGCCCGGGGTACTCCTGGGAGCGCCTCGGGGAACTCTGCGAGGACTTCCGTCGCCAGTGGGTGCGTGCGGTTGTCGTCACCGGCGGCGAGCCGACCCTCGCCCCGGCCCTGCTCGAGACCCTCGCCTTCCTCCGGGAACGCGGCTTCGAGATCAAACTCGACACCAACGGCTCCCGCCCGGCCGTCCTCGCCGAGGCCCTGCCTCTGGTCGACTTCGTCGCGATGGACATCAAGTGCAGCCTGCCGAGCTACCCCGAGTTCGTCGGTTTCGACGACCACGGCGCCATACGCGAGTCCATCGCCGTGCTGCTCGCTTCGGGCAAGCCCTGCGAGTTCCGGACCACCCTCATCGAGGCGGTCCACACCGACGCCGAGATGCAGGCCATCGGCGAGGCCATCCGCGGGGCGCCGGTCTACGCAGTGCAGGCCTTCCTGCCGCACGACGACCTTCCGGACCCGGCCCTGCGCACCGCTGCCCGTACGCGCCCGCAGGCCCTGCGCCACGCCGCCGAGATCGTGCGGCCGATGGTGCAGCGCGTCGAGATCCGCGGCGACTGAGCGCCGCGGGCCGGTGGGCGCCACGGGCGCGCCGGGGCGGGCACGGCGGGAAGAGAAGGGGACACCGGGGACACCGGGGACCATGGACCCGTGCCGTGGGGGTGTAGCGGCGGCTGTGTCAGCCGCTCCCCCGGGAACGCCGAACTCTTGTTCGGCTCCCTGCGGGCGCCGCCGGCGCCCGCAGGGACTTCCACGGACAACCCCAGCGCGGGCTCTGCCTGCAACCCAAAGGGTTGAGGGTCGGGTGTCGAGGGTTGGCTTTACCGGGCCGCGGGAACGCGGCCACCGCGCCCAAGACACGGACGAACACTGACGGGCACGGACGGACACGGACGCGATCTTCGGGCACGGGGTCGGGCCA